>NZ_MSJL01000023.1 GCF_001921825.1 Streptococcus acidominimus | reverse complement strand
ATTTTACAACACAGGCTGGCATCACTCTATCCATGTCACGAGTTGGGAAATGTATCGACAATGCACCAATTGAAAGTTTCTTTGGGCATTTCAAGACAGAGTCTTATCATCTCAAGAAATACAAGACTTACGAGGAGCTAGTCGCAGATGTGGAAAGCTATATCCAGTTTTACAATACACAACGTTATCAAGCTAAATTAAACAACCTGACCCCTTGGGAATTCAGGAATCAGGTTGCCTAATATCTTTTATTATTTGACTGTCTACTTGACAGGGAGCAGTTCACAATTTCGTTTGTTTTTTGATAATTAATACTCTATAAAAATCAAAATCTGACTAGGCAATGAAACCGCAGGTAAAACTCTGTTCTTTCTTGTTTTAAGGGAACAGGCTAAAAACCTCCACTGGAGCTTTTTACTCAACAAGGCGAATTAACGACGTCAGATTTTGATTTTTGACGAGTATAAGGCTTTGTATCCTGAATAACTTAACTTAGGTCATCTAGGCTTCGACCGTGCAAGCCTTTTTCGCGCTGCACCTGTTTGAGTTTCTCTGGTGTCACGTCGTTTCCGTCCTCATCAACGATCTTGATGCCCTCAATATGGGCACGGACACTGCGACGGTAGCCTTCAATATACTCTTCACGAAGGGCTGCCTGCTCTTTCAATTCCTCTTCGGTCAAACCAACCTCTTTTTTCTTTTTTGCCAATTCATTGATTCGATCAATTTTTGCTTGTTCCATCTTCTCTCCTACTTGGTATTAATTTGGTTAAATTGCGCAACCCGTTGCGCCTTAGCTGTCAAGGTTGCAAGCAAGGCTAAACGGTTGTTCTTCACAGCTTCATCTTCCACCATGACCATGGTATTGTCAAAGAAAGCATCAATAACAGGCTGAAGGGCAAAGAGTTGATCAATCCTAGCTACCAAGTCTGCCATAGGCTCAAGCTGCCCTACCCTTTCTGCCAAGACCTTTTCTTCTTCATTTTCAAAGAGGCTACTATCAACCACCATACCTGCTCCTGCTTTTTCAGCTAGGTTAAAGACACGAGACAGGCTCTCAACAGCTGGTTTAAAGGTTGCAGTCTTAGCACTTTCTGCCAAGAGACGGGCTGTCTCTACCATGTCGCCAACTACAAAATTAGTGCTATTCAAAACAGCTGTCACCATATCTTTTGGCACGCTCTTGTCCATCATTTTCTCCACACGCGCACGGAAGAAATCAAGGACCTCTGTCTGGTGTTCGTAGGTAAGGCTATCATGCTTAAGCGCAAAGAGTTTTTCCACTAATTCATCGATCGCAATCATCCAACCAAAGGCCTCTAAAATCCGTACCACGCCTTGGGTTGCACGGCGAAGGGCATAGGGGTCATTTGAACCGCTTGGAATCAAGCCGACAGAGAAGAAGGACAAGATGGTATCCAATTTATCCGCAAGGGCAAGGACGGCACCTACTTTCGTCTCTGGCAAGTCTCCATCTGCACTGGTTGGCAAGTAATGCTCCCGAATTGCCGCTGCAACAGCTGGTGTCTCACCTGCAAGAAGAGCATATTTTTCCCCCATGATCCCTTGCAACTCATCAAATTCACCGACCATACCCGTCAAGAGATCAAATTTGTAAATCGCTGCTGCACGCGCCAAGTCTGTTTTTTCCTCATCAGAAAGTCCTGCTTGGTCAGCTAATAAGCTACTGATGGCAGCTGTACGACTCATGTGTTCATAAAGCGAACCGATCTTCTCATGGAAAGTGACTGCTTTCAAGCGTTCTACAAGGTCTGCAATCTGTAATTTTTGGTCTTCCCGCCAGAAAAACTCTCCGTCTTCCAGACGTGCCACTAAAACTTTCTCATTTCCCTTGATGACATTATCCAGAAATGCTTCATTTCCATTACGAACCGAAATAAAATTCGGCAACAACTTACCAGCCTGATTGCGGACAACAAAGTAGCGTTGGTGATTTTTCATCGAAGTGACCAATACTTCTTCTGGTACCTCTAGGTATTTGGCATCAAATGCCCCCATAAAGGCAGTTGGGTACTCCACCAAGTTCAATACTTCATTGAGTAGGTCTTGATCGATCTCAACAGCTACATTGCGCGCTGCTTCAATCGCCTTGATTTGCTCCACAATCATCTGCTCACGCTCATTACTGTCTGCAATCACAAATTCCTTGCGTAAATCTTCTTCATAGCTGTCTGCACTAGCAATTTCCACCTCCTGACCGAGGAAACGATGCCCGCGACTGATACGACCTGATGAAATATCAAGGAAGTCCATATCAAGTGCCTCATCATCTAGCAAGACTGTCAAAGTATGAATAGGACGGATATATTCAAATTTATTTGAAGCCCAGTGCATGCTGACAGGGAAGGTCATTGCCGCCAGTACCTCTGGTATAGCCACCAAAACTTCTTTGGCTGATTTTCCTTGTTCATGCTTGGTTACATAGACATACTCTTCCCCTTTGATTTCACGGAAAGTGATGTCATCGGTTGTTAAACCTTTCCCACGAACAAACCCTTCAGCAGCCTTGGTGAAGTGACCGTCAGCATCCAGAGCAATTTTCTTGCTCGGTCCCTTGAAATCTTCCGTCAAATCCTCCTGCCGGTCTGCTAGACCACGCACTCGGACTGCCAAACGGCGAGGCGTTGAAAACATCTGAATATCTTCAAATTCCAAACGGTTGGTTGCTAAAAATTGCGCCATTTTGTCCCGAAGTTGAACCATAGCAGGTGTTACAATGTAGGCTGGGACTTCTTCTAAACCAAGTTCTACCAGTAAATTTTTTGTCATCTTATTCTGCCTCCTCTGCTAATAATTGCGCTCTTGTTGCTTCATCCAATAACGGATAGCCAAGGCGTTTTCTTTCTGCCACAAAGGTCTTGGCAACCACGCGTGCTAAATTTCTAATCCGTGCGATATAACCTGCCCGCTCTGTTACCGAAACCGCTCCCCGTGCGTCTAACAAGTTAAAGGTATGGGAACATTTCAAAACATAGTCAAAGGCAGGATGAACCAAGTGCTCATCAAGGCAGCGTTTTGCCTCTATTTCAAACTTCTCAAAGTTGGTTAGCAACAAATCTTGATCGCTGATTTCAAAGCTGTATTTTGAATGCTCATACTCTGGTTGGAGGAAGATTTCCCCATATTTAACCCCGTCAGCCCAATCAATATCATAGACCGAATCCACCTCTTGAATGTAGGATGCTAAACGCTCTAAGCCATAGGTCACCTCGGCAGTAACAGGGCCTGTCGTAAGACCGCCAACCTGTTGGAAATAGGTAAATTGGGTAATTTCCATTCCATCAAGCCATACTTCCCAGCCTAGACCAGCTGACCCAGTAGAGGGATTCTCCCAGTTGTCTTCTACAAAACGAATGTCATGCTCCAAGGGATTGATCCCCAAGCGCTCGAGCGATTCCAGATACAACTCTTGGATATTGCTTGGACTTGGTTTCATGACTACCTGGAATTGATGGTGCTGATAGAGGCGGTTCGGGTTTTCTCCGTAACGACCATCTGCCGGACGACGGCTTGGCTCTACATACGCCGCATTCCATGGCTCAGGACCAATAGCACGTAGGAAAGTGTAGGGACTCATGGTTCCCGCACCTTTTTCTGTATCGTATGCCTGCATCAACATACAGCCTTGTTCATTCCAAAATTGTTGCAAGGTCAGAATGATTTCCTGAAAGGTTAGTTTCTTGCTCATTTATTTTCCTCCATTTTTAAAATTAGCATTCTTGGGATATGCATTTTTGATAGCTGGTCTGCTAGCAAAAACACAAATATCGTCTATGAACATCAAGATATTCAAACAGGTTCACCTAGCTGACAATCAGCCAGACGAGTGAACAAGCAAATCTTGACTTTACAAGAGTATCAAAAAACGCGCCAACACTCCTATGTTTCCATAGGGGCGTTGAGACGCGGTTCCACCCTGATTTATGACTTCATTTGTTCTTAAAATGATACTGAAAGCGCCAATCACTCTTATTTCCGTCTGGCTCCCACCACCCCAAACTCGCTAAAGGCTCTACCAAGTGACCCTCTTTCTTATCTGCTAGTATAGCAGAAAATTCCGCTACTGTCTATAAAAAATTCATAGGAGTTAAAAGTTCCTATCCTACTTAACGATAGTGACCAGAACTTCACCTCGTCTGGATTGTCCCTACTGTGCCTCACTCTGACAAGGTCTCCAAAAATACGTAAAACCGTAGCGGATACGCTTAGGAGTTGCTTAACGTCCTCGTATCTTATGTAATTGAACTCGAGCTACAAACTCACTGACAAAGCGTCGTCAAAAAGTTGAGTAAACTTAGAAAACATCACAGTAGGCATCTGATTGTCGCTAACACGCCAATCTAGTTGCCTTTGTGGGGATCTCACTACGAAGCTAAAACTTCTGTTCGGCCGCCTATTTTGTCTAGGAGTTGCTTCCACAGTCTATGAATAGACTGTGGAAGGTTGGAGATGGAACGAGTGAAACTCGTGTCAAACGCTCTCGTATCTTATGTAATTGAACTCGAGCTACAACTCGCTGACAAAGCGTAGTCAAAAAGTTGAGTAAACTTAGAAAACATCACAGTAGGCATCTGATTGTCGCTAACACGCCAATCTAGTTGCCTTTGTGGGGGTCTCACTACGAAGCGAACCGCTTCTGTTCGGCCGCCTATTTTGTCTAGGAGTTGCTTCCACAGTCTATGAATAGACTGTGGAAGGTTGGAGATGGAACGAGTGAAACTCGTGTCAAACGCTCTCGTATCTTATGTAATTGAACACGCCCTAAACTCTGTGCGAAAAAGATAAATCTTCCTAGAGTCTAATGACTCTTCGTTAGATTTCCTATTTTCGCTTTGAGTTTTTAACAGGCTTTGTATCTTGGGTAATTGAACTCGGGCTACGAGCTGTACAAAAAAGATAGATTTCCTCGTGTTCGTGGAACACAGCGTCAATCTCCTATTTTTGCTTTGCTCGCTTCAACAGTCTAGGGATAGACTGTTGAAGGTGGGAGATAAAACGAGTGAAACTCGTGTCAAAGATCCTCGTATCTTATGCAACTGAACTCGGACTACGAGCTGTGCAAAAAAGATAGATTTCCTCGTGTTCATGGAACACAGCGTCAATCTCCTATTTTTGCTTTGCTCGCTTAACGTCCTCGTATCTTAATGCAACTGAACTCGAGCTACAACTCGCTGACAAAAAGATCAATCTCATTGGGTGCAAGACACCCTGCTTCGATTGCCTATTTTGTCTAGGAGTTGCTTAACGCTCTCGTATCTTATTTATGACTTATTTTTCGGGTGATGAGGTCTCCGGCAAATTGGATGATAAAGATAAAAATGAGTATAAGGAGGGTGGCAAGGAAGGTGACGTCATCATTTGAGCGTAAATAGCCGTAGGAAAGGGCTACCTGCCCCAAGCCACCTGCCCCAATGGCGCCTGCCATGGCTGTATAGCCGACAAGGGAAATCAAGGTCAAGGTCGTCACTCGAATCAAGTCTGGCAAACCTTCGCGGAAGTAGACCATGATCAAGTCACCAAAGGTCGCACCAGAGGCTTGGGCTGCTTCGATTACTCCACCGTCCAATTCAGAAAGAACCACTTGAACCTGACGAGCAAAGAAAGGATAGACCGAAAGGGATAGTGGCACAAGGGCAGCATTCATCCCAATCGAGGTTCCAACGATAGAGCGTGTGAGCGGCGAAATAGCCGAAAGCAAAATGATAAAGGGAATCCCACGCAAGATGGAAGCTACCTTATCCAAAATCCAAAAGACCACACGATTTTCTGCGATTCCCCGCGGGCCTGTTAAGACGAGAAACAAGCCTGAAATCAAGCCCATAGCACCACCTATTCCAAAGGAAACAAAGGTCATATAAAAGGTACTGTAAATAGCTGTTCCCCAGCCAGTCTGACCTCCCCACCCCATTTTGTAAATATGGGGGAAATTAGCCTGAATCCACGACAGTAATTCATTCATCCTAGTAATCTCCTTTCAAAATCGTCACTTCTACATTGGCAGTGGTAACGGCTGTTAGAGCTTCTTGGAGTTGCTCCCGTTGGCCTGATAAGATCAGCACCATTTCTCCGACAGGCGTATGATCTAAAATTTCAATGTTGCCATACAAGATATTTGCCGATACTTGGTAGGTCTTATATAAGTCGTTGATAATAGCTGTATCTGTCGCAGAACCTGCGTATTTAAACTGAACCAAGAGGCTATCTTCTGGCAGATGTTTGACAATATCTTGTTGATAAATTTTCACCAAGGCTTCATCAATTCCTGTTGCTGTTTTGATAAAGTCCTGTGTCAGTGCTTCTTTTGGATGTGTAAAAATCTCCAAAACAGACCCTTCTTCGATCAAGCGTCCATCCTGCATGACTGCGACGCGGTTGCAAATATCCTTGACAATCTGCATCTCATGGGTAATCATGACAATGGTCAAGCCTAATTTTTCATTGAGTTCCTGCAAGAGCGCCAAGATTTGCTTGGTCGTTTTGGGGTCGAGGGCAGAAGTCGATTCGTCAGAAATCAAAATCTTGGGATCATTGGCAAGGGCACGCGCAATGGCTACACGTTGCTTTTGACCACCAGATAGCTGGGCTGGATAGTTCTCCGCCCTATCTGCTAGACCAACCAGATCCAAGAGTTTCGCCACTTTGGCCTTCTTTTCTTCTTTAGACAAACCAGAATGTTTGAGTGCAAAGGCAACATTTTCAGCAGCTGTCATCTGCGCCATCAAGTTAAAATGTTGGAAAATCATCCCAATTTCACGGCGCTTGCTCCTTAGTTGAGCCGCATTTAGGGTGACCTTATCACCTTCAAAAATTACATCATCATTGATGCAAATACGACCAGCCGTTGGCACCTGCAAGAGGTTGATTACTCGAACCAGAGTTGATTTCCCAGCCCCTGAATAGCCAACAATCCCATAAATATCTCCTTGTTCAATATGAATTGTAACATCTTTCACCGCTTCAATAGTGCGTTTTTTCTGATGAAAGGTTACATCAATATGATCTATTGTAATAATCTCCTTACTCATAACTTGCAATTAACTCCTCTACTAATTCGATATGACTGTAATAGTCTGCAATGCTAACATTTTCATCTCCTGCGTGATCCCTACTATTGGCATTTCCCAGACCAAATCCTGCAATGGGAACTCCCAAGGCATGGAAAACCGTGTGCATCGGCCCTGTCCCGGGTGAAGTCGGAAGCACCGCAACTCCCTCCGGGGTCAAGCGTTTAGCAAGCTCAATGACATTGAGAATAGCTGGTGCAGACATGTCGCTACGGTAGCTCATTTCCCCAAGGGTAAAGGTCACTTCTACCTTATCAAAACCATGTCTCGTCAAATGCTTGCGAATCTTATTCAAGACATTATGCGGTTCTAAACCCGGTACCAGTCGGACTTCCATTTTAGCGCTAGCCTGAGCAGGGATAATGGTCTTCACACCCTGACCTAGGTAGCCTGTGGAGAAGCCCTCAATCGTCAGAGATGGCTCAAAGAAGAGGCGTTTTAGAAAAGCTCTTCTTTCTGTCACTAGGGTCGGCAAGGTCAGACCATAAATATCTGTCACCGACTGACTTGTCGCCAAAGCAAATTCTTCAACCAAGGCTAGTTCACGTTCATTCGGTTCTTCCACCTGCTCATAAATGCCATCTACTAGGATCCTGCCGTCATAATCCCGCATGGACTGCAATGCAGCCATCAGATACCAGCTAGCCGAGTCAATCACCCCTCCATAAGAAGAATGAATATCCAAGTCCGCACTCTTGACCGTCATATCAAAGGTCACAATCCCCTTGTTACCGCCTGCAATTTCTAACTGCCCCAAAACATTTCGTGCGCCCTGCTCCCAGACCAGTAAATCAGCTCCAACCAAGTGAGACTGGTACTTTGCTAGGTATTTGTCCAAATCAACTGATGCTGATTCTTCGGCACCCTCCATGATAAAAATGATATTGACAGGAAGAAAATCCTGTCTAGCTAGGTATTTTTGAACAGCAGAAAGACGGGCTGTAATATGCCCCTTGTCATCATCTACTCCTCGACCGTAGATATAGCCGTCCCGTATGCTGACCTCAAAAGGCTGACCCGTCCAAATCTGATCCGCATCAGCAGGTACTGTATCGTAATGATTATAGAAAATCAAGGTCTTGGCATCTGGCACAGGACTGGAGAAGGTTGCCATGACAAAGGGAGCAGCATAACTATCGTCTAAAATGACCTCCGCTCCTGCTTCCTCGAAGATTTCTTTCAGATAGGTTGCCACCTCTAGAAGCCCTATCTGCTGCGCAAAGATCGATTTCTTGGCAATCAACACTTTTAACTTTTCAAAATAGGCTTGTGTAATCACATCTGCCTCAAATTTTCTCATTTGCTCCGCTCGTCTTGACATTACTTGTCCTCCTAGATTGCTCCTGCTAGATATGGTCATTTCGTTTATATTTTGTAATTGAACACGCCCTAAACTCTGTGCGAAAAAGAGACGTAGCTGTTCCAGTTTTAACTGGTTACAGATATGGCTACCTTCAGGGGTAAATCTTCCTAGCTCTAAAGGTATGGGATACCTTTAGAGGCGGGAAATAGAAGTTTGCGAAGCAAACTCCCCCTAATCTCTGCGTCAGATTGCCTAGTTTGCCGTAGCTGTTGTACTTTACAGATATGGTAATAACAGTCAGGGAAGTGACTGTTATTACATGAAGAAGTGCGCTGTGTGCTTTTAACGTCCTCGTATCTTAGGTAATTGAATTCAGCCTAAAACCTCGGAAAATAGATAAACATTCCTAAAAGCTACGCTTCTTCGTCATGTTTCCTAATTTTCAGTCGGTTTTTTAACGGCTTCACATCTTAACTGAACACGCCCTAAACTCTGTGCGAAAAAGAGGCATAGCTGTTCCAGTTTTAACTGGTCACAGATAGGGCTACCTTCAGGGATAAATCTTCCTAGCTCTAAAGGTATAGGATACCTTTAGAGGCGGGAAATAGAAGTTTGCAAAGCAAACTCCCCCTAATCTCTGCGTCAGATTTCCTATTTTCGCTTGGAGTTTTTAACGTCCTCGTATCTTATGTAATTGAACTCGGACTACGAGCTGTGCAAAAAAGAGACGCAGGTGTTGTAACTTTAGTTACTTACAGATGTGGCTCCCTTTAGGGATAGATTTCCTCGTGTTTGTGGAACACATCGTCAATCTCCTATTTTTGCTTTGCTCGCTTCCACAGTCTAGGAATAGACTGTGGAAGGTTGGAGATAAAACGAGTGAAACTCGTGTCAAACGCTCTCGTATCTTGACGTAATTGAACACGCCCTAAACTCTATGCGAAAAAGATAAATCTTCCTAGAGTCTAATGACTCTGCGTCAGATTTCCTATTTTCGCTTGGAGTTTTTAACGGGCTTTGTATCTTATTGTACCACATTGCTTCTGCCGGGCATACTTTTCCCCATAGGATGTGAATTTAAAATGCTATGGGGAAGACCACCACAGCACTTTCTATTTTTTACCAAACTGGTTCGTCCATACCGTCAGAAGATTCTTCAACGACTTTTTTCACTTCATCTGTATGAAATGCCTTGACTAATTCTTTAATCGCAGCTGCTTTCGGTGATTTTTCCCAATCGCTTTTAGCTGCAATCAAATTGTACCATTGATGTGAATTTTCATCTTTTTGCTCTTTGTAAAGGGCATTTTTATAGTCCAACCCAGCTTCGAGTACGAAGGTGTTGTTGACAACGGCTGCCGCAACAGATGGGAGTGAGCTTGCTGTCTGGCTAGCATCCAATTCTGTCACTTTTAATTTTTTAGGATTTTCTTTGATGTTGACGATCGTTGCTAACTCCGTACCAGAGACATCCAACTTAATCAAACCTGCGGATTGAAGCAGATAGAGGGCACGGCTTTCATTGGTTGGATCATTCGGTACTGCAATTTCAGATCCCTCAGGGATTTCATCAACAGATTTGTATTTATTTTTACCATTTTCTGTACCAGAGTAAAGACGAATCGGAGCGATATAGGTATCCGCTACTGCCACCAAGTCTTCTCCGTTTTCCTTGTTCCAATTTTCCAAGAAATTATAGTGCTGAAAGGCATTGATGTCCACTTCACCCTCTGCGACTGCTTTATTAGGCTGTGAGTAGTCTGTGAATTGAGTGAACTCTAGTGTCACCTTATCCCCAAGAAGTTCTTTCACCTTATCCCAACGCGCTTCTTCTGAATCACTCATGCTCATCACACCGACACGGATAAGATTAGCATCTTTTGAAGCACCTGACCCACATGCTGCCAAGGTTAGGACTGAAGCAACGGCTACGGTTGCTAAACCAACTAATTTTTTCAATTTCATCATCTATTTACTCCTTCATCATGAACTATACATAGCTTATCACAGGCGCAGGTATTTGACCAATATATAAATCTTATGTTGCTCTTAAAAAATTTTTATAGACTTTTTGTAAAGTCCATAGCCTTAGACTATACCCTCCAACCCTGACAACATGATGTTGATTATTGTGGAGTATAACCATTCAAAAACAAAGGAGAGGCTAGAACTTTTTTTGCAGTTCTAACCTCTATTAGCTTCTTAGCTTCGCAGGGTATTTCCCAGCCTACTGTTATTCTTCATTGAATATGAAGCGTACAGCATTTAGTTACAGGGAAATATGTAGCTCTTCCCCCTCTACTCTTTCAATTATTTCGAAGGTCTTATCTTTCAAATTCGCTGTCAGCTGGGCAACAATTCCCGCATCTTGATTATCCCATGCAATGCGAAGAGTGTGGGCGTCCATCATTTGAACAGCAAATTCACCGTCAAAGGCTGGACTATTGTTGCGGAATTTCAACAATTTAAAGAGCGACTGAACCACCGGACGTTGGACTTCCCGTTCGATTTCGTCCACATCATAATAGTGGCGGTTGATATTGCGCCCCTCCTTAGATGATTCCAGCAGTTCAATGTCATTTTCCCCTGCCAAGAGACCGACATAGTAGATCTGTGGAATACCGGGAGCAAAGCACTGTAAGACGCGCGCTAGCAGATAGGCTTGGTCGTTATTGCCCAATGCCGAGTAATAGGTACAGTTGATTTGGTAAATATCCAAGTTGTTATAGGCCTCGGTGCTGTAAATCTTCTTGACATTGGCACCTTGTGCATAGAGCGCTTCACGCGTCGCTTCCGTCTCTTCATCTGTTAACAGATCCTTGACATCTACCACTCCAATCCCATCGTGGGTATCAAGGGTGGTAAACTGCTTCCGTGGACAGATTTCCATCCAGTGAACCAGACGATTAACATTGCCAGAGTACAGGGCATGAAGAACCAGCATTGGCAAGGCAAAATCGTAGACGTAGTAATCTTGCGCTGCGATTTTCTGTTGGATGGTATAGTGTTCATGAATTTCTGGTAAAATCTCGATTCCCTGTGGCGCTAAGAGATTACGTGGAAAATGGAGCATGTCCCAAATGTCTGGCTCAACGAAGAAGCAGTTGGTGCCGATTTTCTTATTAGCGTAGGCAAAGGCATCCAGACGGATAATTGACGCACCATGCTTGGCAAGGTTTTCCAAGTTTTCTTTTATAAATTGGCGGGTTGTCTCTGTCGTCACATCCAGATCAATTTGCTGCTCATCAAAGGTACACCAAACTTTTTCCTCGCTACCATCTGCAAAACGCGCTATACGGTAGGGTGCCCGAGGCTTGCGTTTATAAATTAGATCCACATCCTCCTGACTTGGCTCACCGTTGGGCCAGAAGTTCTTGTAGCGGATAAATAAGTCTGCATATTTAGAGGCATCTTTTTTCTCTAAGAAGTCTAGGAAGTAGGGGGATTTGGCTGAAATGTGGTTGATCATGAAGTCAAACATGAGGTAGTAATCCTTGCTAAGAGCCTCAATGTCTTCCCAATCTCCAAAGGCAGGATCAACCTTGGTATAATCCATTGGAGCAAATCCGCGGTCACCTGATGACGGAAAGAATGGCAAGATATGCACTCCGCCGACTGTATCCTTGAGTGATCCCTCTAAAACTTTTTTTAAATCTTTGAGGTTTTTCCCTAGACTGTCCGAATAGGTAATCAACATGGCTTGGTTTTTTATTTTCATAGGTTTCTCCTTACTTATACGCATTAAGCACCAATGGCTGTGTGTCATCTCTTCGTTTATCTTTTCTAGTCATTTAGTTTATCTTTTATTACTTCGTTAACTCGTGTCAAACGCTCTCCTATCTTGGGTAATTGAACTCGGACTACGAGCTGTGCAAAAAAGATAGATTTCCTCGTGTTTGTGGAACACAGCGTCAATCTCCTATTTTTGCTTTGCTCGCTTAACGTCCTCGTATCTTGGGTAATTGAGTTCAACCTAAAAGCTCGGAAAATAGAAACACAATTGTTCAACTTTAGTTGCTTCCACAATCTAGGAATAGATTGTGGATGGTGGGAGATAGAACGAGTGAAACTCGTGTCAAACAGTCTAGGAATAGACCGTTGAAGATTGGAGATAGGACGAGCAACGCTCGTGTCAAGTGTGGCTACCTTTAGGGAATAGGCTGAAAACCTCCACTGGAGCTTTTCACTCGTCAAAACTCCCATTTTTGCTTTGCTCGCTTCAACAGTCTGGGAATAGACTGTTGAAGGTCAGAAATAGAACGAGTGAAACTCGTGTCAAACGCTCTCGTATCTTACGCAACTGAACTCGGACTAAGCACTGTGTGAAAAAGAGACGCAACTGTTGCAACTTTAGTTGCTTACAGGTGTGGCTCCCTTTAGGGATAAATACTCCTAGAAGCAGTTGCTTCTGTGTCGTATTTCCTATTTTCGCTTTGAGTTCTTAACGGGCTTTGTATCTTATGTAACTGAACTCGAGCTACAACTCACTGACAAAAAGATCAATCTCATTGGGTGCAAGACACCCTGCTTCGATTGCCTATTTTGTCTAGGAGTTGCTTAACGCTCTCGTATCTTACGCAACTGAACTCGGACTAAAAGCTCGGAAAATAGATAAACATTCCTAGAAGCTATGCTTCTTCGTCATGTTTCCTAATTTTCAGTCGCTTTTTTAACGTCCTCGTATCTTATTTTACAGATCCGCTGGTCATGCCTGATATGATGTGTTTTTGGAAGATGAGGTAGACGATAAGGATCGGGATGATGCCGACAACATAGGAGGCAAAAGATGGTCCGTAATCGCTGAAATACATGCCTTTGTAGTTGTACTGGAAGAGGGGCAAGGTCCACATGCGTTGGTCACGGTTGAGGACTAGGAGGGGTAAGAGGAAGTCATTCCATACCCAGAGAGCATTGATGATGAGAACGGTTGCGTGCATTGGTTTCATCAAGGGGAAGATGATTTTCCAATACATGGTAAATTTGTCACAGCCATCAATAGCTGCTGCCTCATCCATTTCTTCTGGAACAATGGTTTTGATATAACCGACATATAAGAAGAGGGCTTGAGGAACAGCGTAGGTTAGGTAGAGAATGATCAGCCCGATAATATTGTTCAAGCCTAGGCTAGACATCAACTTGGTCATCGGCAACATGATGACCTGAAAGGGAACGAAAATTCCGATAATCAAAAAGAAGTAAATCATGTTAAAGGCTGTTTTCCGATTCATTTGACGGGCTACGGAAAAGGCTGCCATTGGAATGACTAGAATCATCAAGACAACTGCAACAATGGTAATCATGGCTGAATTGCCAAAGTATTGTACTACACCGTCCTCAAAGAGCCTACTATAATTATCAAGGGTAAACTGTTTTGGTAGACCAAAGAAGTTGCTGGTAATTTCCTTGGTCGGCTTAAAGGAGCTGATGACTGTCACTAGAAGCGGAATAAACATAAAGAGAATGCCGGTACAGAGAATCAGATAAACCCACCAATTTTTTTGTTTTGCTTTGTTCATAAGAGACCACCTTATACTTCAAACTTTTTGGAAATCTTCATCTGAACCAGTGAAATCACAATGATGAAGAGAAAGAGGATGACGGCAAGGGCATTGGCATTTGAGAATTTATTATGCACAAAGGCATAATTGTAAACCAAAAGTCCAAGCGACTCGGTCTTCCCATCTGGACCGCCGCTCGTCAGGGCGAAAATGAGGTCAAAGGCTGTTAGACCTGATTTCATTGCCAAGATAAATACCATACTGATAGACGGTAACAAGTAGGGTAATTCAATGTTAAAGAATTGCTGGCTACGGTTGGCACCATCAATAGCTGCCGCTTCCTTGACATCTTCTGGGATGCTTTGAAGACCTGATAGGAAAATGATGACCGGCATTGCAAGTCCTTGCCACAAGGCTACAAAAAGAACCGCAGGAATAACTGTATTTTCCTTGACCAAGAGATTTTCTTGGAGCCATTCTAGATGAAGAATCTCACCAATTTGGGTAAAGCCGTAGTTAAACAATTGTACAAAGATCAAACCGAGCGTAACGGTTGAGAGAACAGCTGGGAAGAAATACCAAGTTCTGAAAAAGCCAACTGCCTTGATTTTCCGATTTAGCAGGGTCGCAAGCCAAATGCCCAAGACAATTTCTCCTACGACTAGCCCGATGGTGAAGAGCACTGTGAACGTCATACTGGTATAGAAATCAGGATTCTGTAAAATATCGATATAATTTTGAATCCCGATAACTTGGTAGTTCTTGGAAATCCCATTCCAGTCGGTCAGACTGTAAAAGATACCCGTAAACAAGGGATAGAAGAAAAAGATGAGCTGTAAGCCAATGGGTACTGCTACAAACAAGTACGCCCAATACTTGGCTAGAAATCCTTTTTGATTCATTGTCTGTTCTCCTTAACATTTAATATAAGGCATTGAGAAAACCATCTCTCGCCTTTTAATACTCGTCAAAAATCAAAATCTGACGTCGTTAATTCACCTTGCTGAGTAAAAAGCTCCAGTGGAGGTTTTTAGCCTGTTCCCTTAAAACAAGAAAGAACAGAATTCTACCTGCGGTTTCATTGCCTAGTCAGATTTTGATTTTTATAGAGTATAAAACTGGCTTTGGACAAACCAATTTTAAAAGACCAAAAATCGGTCTCTATTTCCGAATCGTCTACCCTAATACTAGATAAAACCGCTAAAAATGCAAAGCATAGCATGAACATCCGTATATGTGAGACGACAACATCCACCGTAGCTACGACAACATTGTTCCGCTTCAAAATTCAAAACGAGACCTCATCAAGATCCGTTGACGAAGTCTCATCTTGATTTTCGCAGAAGATTATCGTAAAACGAATAGCTTGCTACTTTATAGATAGGTAGTAACAGCCAGAGAGGTGACTGTTACTACCTAAAAGAGTGGGCTGTGAGTATTTAACGGGCTTTGGATCTATTTCTTCATTGGGTCAAAGAAGGCATTCAGATCTTTAACCAATTCAGCTGAATCTGGTTTTTTAACTGTTTCCACTGTGATATTCCAGAATTCATCTTCTGATTGCCATTCACTTTGAAGCCAAACAGCGTGTTTGTCTGTAAAGGCATACTTGGTGACACCCTCTGTCTCCTTAAATTTACCTTCTGTTTTCACCCCTTCAACAGAGACAGGCGAACCGTCTACATCATAGTATTTTTGAAGAACTTCTGGACGAGAAAGGTATTCAAGGAATTTTTTCGATTCTTGCGGATGTTTTGATGTTGCACTAACAGATAGCGCAAGGTCTGCTGCTCCAACCGTGAACTCGCTACCTTCTTTATCACCAGGGAAGGCAAACATGCCGTATTCAAATGCTGGGTCCTGCTGGTTCACAGCTGTGGCTGCCCAGGTACCTTGAGGAAGCATGAGGGCATCTCCTACTGCAAATGAAGCAACTGCATCTGCATAAAGAGCACCTGCAAATCCTTTTTGACCATTATCTGTCAAGAGAGCTAAGCGTTTTGTCACAGCCTTGGCATTGTCATCATCTTTGACACCGCCTTTTGGCGTACGGATAAGTAAGTCCTCTGCTCCGTCAAATCCGCCAGCAACCGTTACCCATGCCAATTGATGGTAGCCATTTAAAGACCAAGCATCATTTAGAGAAAGGGCAAATGGTGCCGCCTTACCATCTGACTTAATCTTTGCGACCAGTGCTTCAAACTCGGCATAGGTTTTCGGAACCTCCAAGCCTAATTCCTTGAATTTGTCCTTGTTGTAGTAAATTCCGTAAGCATTGGCTGTCAGTGGTAAGGTGTAGTTTTTCCCATCCACTTCGTATGGAGTAGTTGCCCCTGCTTTCAAATGATCTAGTCCTGCTTCCTTGTCTACTTCTAGGAAGCGACCATCTGCTGCGTATTCCTTAAAATCCGCATTTTGAGGATAGATATTGATCACATCTGGCGCTTCATTGTTTGCCATCCGCGTTTTCAAAACAGTTCCTGCATCTGGTACATTGGTAAACTTGATCTTGACATCTGGATTTTCTTTTTCAAAATCGTCGATGATTTCTTGCAGAACCTTTTGCATTTCTGGCTTTTGTGAGAAATACTCGATTTCAACCTGATCGCTGCCACCTGCACTGCCACAGGCAACAAGGAAACTGGCAAACGCACAAACAGTAGCACCTTTAAGCAATGTTTTCATTTTCATACAATAAACTCCTCCTATCGTTTATTAAAAATATATTGTACACTAAAGTAATCTTTTTGAACATACGGCATAGTCAAGCCAATGTTCATCAGTTCATCTCCGTAGAATGTCTCACCTAAGCATGGACAATCATATTGAGCTTCTGGGTCTAAGCCTTTTAGGCGAACCTGAATCAAGGGAGCTTCTGGCTGGGCCAAAATTTTGACAAAGGTCAGAACAGCCTGACTGCGATCCTGATGAACAAATAGGGTCGATTGGGTATTGCTCGTCTTGGCTAAGCGGTACAATTGACCATTTTGCACGGTTTCCCGTATGCCTTTATAGGTCTCGACCTGCTCACTGATCGCTTGGATTTCGGCTGCTTCTAAGCTGGTCAAATCCAGCTCATAGCCAAAGGCACCTCCCATCATGGCGACATTCCCGCGAGTTTCAAGTGGTGTGACACGTCCGACCTGATGGTTTGGTACAGCCGACACATGGGCACCGATTGAGTTAACTGGGTAGATCAAGCTCGTTCCTTCCTGAATAGACAGACGACCGATCGCATCAGTATTATCACTCGCCCATGCCTGAGGCATATAGTAGAGCATTCCCAAATCATTGCGACCACCGCCGCCTGAACAACTTTCAAAAAGAATGTGGGGAAAGCGGGTCGTCAAGGCTTCTAAAATGCGGTAGAGCCCCAGCATATAACGATGGTGAAACTCGTAACGTTCTCCATTTGCCAAACTTTCAGGCATGCTGGTAATATTACGATTCATGTCCCATTTGACATAGGTAATATGAGCAGATTCTAAAATCTTAGCAACCGAGTCAATCACGTAATCACAGACCTGATCTTGTGATAAGTCTAGCACCAACTGTTCGCGGCTGTAAATCGGATCACGTCCCGTTATCTGAATGGCCCAGTCAGGATGCTCGCGGTAGAGCTCGCTATCGATCGAAATCATTTCTGGTTCAAACCAGAGACCAAATTCCATCCCCAAGTCATTGATGGCTTGGGCTAAGCCCCCTAGACCATTTGGCAGCTTATGACGATTGACAAACCAATCTCCGAGAGAAGATTCATCATTATCACGACAGCCAAACCAACCGTCGTCAAGAACAAACAGTTCCATGCCTGCTTGGCTAGCTGTCTGTGCCAATTCTAAAATCTTTTCTTCTGTGAAATCAAAATAAGTCGCTTCCCAGTTATTGATAAGGATTGGTCGCACCTTATCTACAAAGGAACTTCTAACCAAATGACGCTTGATAAAGGTATGGCTAATCTGGGTCATAGCTGTCAAGCCTCGATCGGTATAAGATAGCAAGGCTTCCGGCGTCTGGAAGGTCTGATGAGCCTCCAACTGCCAGCTAAAAGCCTGATCATTCAAGCCGATTCCCCAGCGGGTATGATGAAGGGGGCTCGTCTCTGCAAAAGCCTTAAAGTTGCCACTATAAACCAAATGGGCTGTATAGATTTCACCGCTGTCTTCGGTGATTGCTGCGTCCGCCAAAGCAATAAAGGGGGTCTGTGAATGCCCTGAAGCACCCCGAACACTACCAATTTCATAGCGACCACTCGTCAATGGAGTTCTTGTCCATTCCTTTTCGTGACCATAGCGCCCCATCAGACTATGGACGACCAGATCTTTCCTTGGCATATCGAGGGTAAAAGAGAGGCATTTCTCAATCTTGGTCGCATGTGCTCCTGTTGTAATCCTAGCCGAGCGAGCAAGGAAATTTCCTTCTTCAAACACGCTATACAATAGTGTCACCCTAATCTCTGTCAACTGATCGTAGAGATCCAGTTCGAGCGTTTCCACCTCATCTTCAGTGGCAAAACTGCTTGGTAGGCCTTCCAAGGCTGGTTTGCCCTTGTAAATCCGATGCCCTTGATACTTCAAATCAAGTCCTACTCCAAAGCTATTTCGAAGCTCCACACTTGCCTCTCTAAAATCACCCAGACCATTGCTGCTATACTCTAATGGCAGAACATCTAGCGAAAAGGTGCGATTCCCAGAGATTGGACTAGGGCCAAAGGCACGATCTAGATATGTCATTTTGTTACTTGAACTGAAATGATTTACTCGCTTACCAAAGTAACGATGGACTAATTGCTGGTTCTCAAGGACTTGCATCACATAGGAAAACTCCCGTGTCTGTAAGTGAAACAAGCCGTTTTCTGCATAAAATCTAATCACTTTTTCTCTTTCTCCTATCTTTCTTACAGGAACAATTATAGCAAATGAAAGCGTTTTAAAAAATAGAATTATGTCACCAAGACATGGTATAATGTTTCCTAAGAGGTGAAAGAATGAATATACTGAATACCTACTATGAACTTGAAGGATACAATGTTGACCTGAACGTCGACCACTACGGAGCAGAACAATGCGATAAGAACTATTCGTTTGGTCCATCGATTCGTGACAATTATGTCCTACACTTTATCGTGTCCGGAAAAGGACGCTTCACTGTCAAAGGCAAGACGACAGAGTTGCAGGCGGGCGACTTGTTTATCCTTCCACAAAATGAAGTGACGCTCTATCAGGCAGATGCAGAAGAGCCTTGGTCTTACATCTGGGTAGGCTTCAGTGGCACACGCGCCCAAGCGATTCTACAACAGACAACCTTGCTCGATCAGTATTTCCTGCACTCGACCCTCCATTCTCCTATTTTAAAGACCATGCAAGCCATCACCGAGAGCCCTATCCACAAGCTCAACATCATTACGGAGTTGAGCCTTGTCGGACAACTCCAAACCCTACTAGCGCATCTGATTGCTGAATTTCCAAATGAAGACCTCTATAAAGCCAATCATCTGACCCAAAACTATGTCCAACAGGCCATCAAAATGATCCATAACTGCTACAATTCCCCCCTCAAGGTCGCTGAAATTGCAGAGAAATTATCCTTAAATCGAAGCTATCTCTACAAGATTTTTAAGAAAGAAACGGGCTATTCGATCAAGGAATACATTCTCCAAGTCAAAATGGATCGTAGCTGTGAACTCCTGCTTCATCCCGATCTTAGCATCACAGAAGTGGCATACTCTGTTGGCTACGTAGACCCCCTAACCTTCAGCTCCGTCTTCAAACACTATTTTCATATCAGTCCTAGCGAGTACCGCCGACAGCATAAACAAGCGTAAAAACTCAAGGTACTACCCTCGTCCGCACAATTTCTAATACCATCATTTTATTTTTTAAAAACTTGTAAAACAAGGATACTTATGCTATGCTATATCTGATAAATTATAAAGGGTAGGAGGCATAAAAAATGGAAAAAGGAGAAATAAAATCGAGCACAATCGCTGCACAAGAAGCCATTTCTCGTCTGGTCGATATAGATGTTTCCGCAAGGCAGAACCAACAGGTCGAGTTTGGTTATTCGAGCGGGATTACAGGGATGGAGAATGCACGTCAGGTCACAAATCAGATCTTACAAGCCGTCAGTCAATTTACCGCCGCCACGCTCGCGCAAGCGACGAAATTCCCCGACATCGCTCAAAAAATTGCAAAACAAGATCTGGAAGAAGCCAAACGCTGGGAGAAATAAGATGAGGAAAGATAAACATGAAGAAAAACGGCAGGAGCTAAATCGAGCTCTCCTAGCACTGGAAGAACAAGAAGACCAATTCATTTCCCTCAAAAAGCGTTTTGAAGGCTCTCTTGAAGAATTTTATAACCGTTTTGAGCAATTATCCAGACGAGAAGAACAATTGCTCCACCAATCAAGAACGCCCTATCATACTCCATTAACAAGGGACTTGGAATATCATCAGCAAACGAATCTACAAATGAGGCGATATGTAGACAGGGGGATGGCAATGTTAGCCGATGTCCAACAATCCTTTAAACGCTCCAACTATGATCAGCGTGAACACATTATCAAGGAAAGGAGCCAACTACCATGGGATTAAGATATAGTAGCACCGATTCAGAGAATCTAATGCAGGCTATGAACAATAATATCGCAATTGCAAAACAGATAATGGATCGATTGTCCAGCGGATGTGACCACTTGATTTCAACTGTGGATTCAGGAGAGTTGACAGGTGCCGCCTATACAGCTGGACGAGAACTCTTTGCAGAGGTCATTGTGCCATCTATCAAGAAATTACAAACAGCGGTTGATGATATCCAAGCTGAATTGACATCTTACCAATATGCAGATTCTGTCGTTTCAGAATACGGCATACTTGATCTAGACCAATTAAAAGAACAGCTCAACAATCGCTATCAAAGTCTAGCCCTAGTTGAGGAACAGCTAGAAAGCAATTCCCAGTTGCTGACCCAGCTCCAATCCTTTCTCACAGGTAATAGTGATCACCTTTGGGAACAGATTTTTCTTTTAAAGGATTTAAAGAGACAATTGGAGCTTGGTATTCGTGACCTTGAAACACGAATCCAAAAATTGGAATGGTTCCATCAAGATGTATCTCGTTATTTTTTAGATAGCCTAGTCGTTCTTCAACTGGCTATACAAGGGGCAACTGCTCTTCACCAGATTACGGTAGATGCGAATGGGCATTATAATACGACGGGCATATCCATGGCCTGGTTCAGTAGCCTAAAAGGACAAGATATCCAGACCTTTGACAGGGGAGACGATCCAAAGCTGTCTCTGATCAATCAGAATATTAGGGACTTGATGTTGTCTGATGAAGCAGCTAGATTCTATCGGAAAGAACTGACTGCTCTTTTAGAGGGCAAGCCTGCGAGTGAGTGGCCACTGATTATCCAAGCTGTCAACCAAGCGCTCACATTTGACCATCAGGGAAATATTGTGAGCCTTGTGCCTATCAATGTTGGTTCAAATGATGGAATCATCGTTTTAAAAAACGGGACATTTGATGAAGAACTGACCAAGCAAGGCAACGAAGAAAAAAACAGTCAATTATTAGAAGCATTAGGAGAGCAGGCTACACAAATTTTAAGTGGAGTCATCCAAATCACAGCTGGTTCAATCGGAACAATCCTGAGTGCTGGACTAGGTGCTACTGGCGGTATAGCCCTCAGTCTCCCCACAGGAGGGACTGCTACTATCCCCATTGCCTCTGCAGCTGCAGCTGGCATATCTCTATCAGCCACATTCGTAGCCAGTGGAACGGCTGCCTTAGTGGATGGCTTGTCAGAAATCGCACTCGCAACGAAAGATCTGCAACTTAGTTTTACACAGAGTTATGACCATTGGCAGGCAACAAAACCAACCAGTAAGACCTTTGGCAAGCCTGTGGAAGGTAGAATCAATGGCAGAAAAGCTAAAATTCGAGTTGATGCAGAGCCGGATAGCCATTCTATCCATATCCAAACAGGTGGAGGGAAAAGGTCACCACTAAAAGTTGACATTCCTATTTCAGAAATAACTGATAAAAACAGTATTTACAGAGTTCTCAAGGATCTGCATATACCTGAAGTTAGAAACTTAGGGAAAGGACAGCTTGATGAATTAGTAAAGAAAATCTGGAATGCATATCAATGGCTGAAGTCATAGGAGAAATGAGATGAGATTATATATTAAAAGCAAGTTTACCAAGCAGTTATCTTTCGGCTACGAGGAACTGGCACATAAAATGTGGTTTAAGGAAAGAGAGGGAAAAGAACTAAGTTTAAGCCATTCAGGAAATGATGAGATGTTGCAAGAAGATTGCTATATTTGGCTATCCTACAATAAGTGGAATAATGATAATAGATGGTGTAATAAGAAGATTGTAGATTTACATTCACCCCTAAGAAGAGAAATGTTGGGAATGGAATTTGAAAATGCATTCATCAGTGATTATCGTGAAAAAGGTGACTGTCTTAGACTTACTTCCTCTCATCAAACTATCTTAACAGTTGACAAACGCGCTATCTATATTATGGCTATTGAGGTGGCAAGCGCTCTGGAGGGACTGATTAGCGAGGACGATAAAAATACATGGCTGACGATTGAGGAATTTATATCTAAGCACCAAGACCTCCTATCGCTTACCTTTGAGGAAGCCAATGAACGAAGCTTGGAAGAAATCTCTACAATGGAAGCGGTCGAGGAACCCCTGTGGGAGGAATTAGACAGACTGCGGGAAGCATATATCGCAAAGTACGGTGAGCGGGTCTATCCTGATGACGAAGAGTAGGATAAGCCAGTAGATTATCCTAGCCTCAATCTAGAAACAGGAGGTCTGGACTGGTTCCTGGGCGATAAACGGATTTCCTATACTGGGCTTATCGTCGTTTAAGGTAGGAGAAAAATCCGATAAATAAAAAAAGCGCACAGCTGTTGCAGCTAAAGCTGAACAGCTGTGGCATTTTTATACTCTTACAGTAGTTTCACCTTAATATGTGATACGAGGTTAATCGCTATATGAACACCGACCGGAACCTTGATTGATTTCGAATAGTTATAGGCTAGACCAAGAATAATCCCCGGAATACCGTGATACCAATAGGCAGTCCAATCGACTGACGGATGGATCAGTACAAAGAGGAAACTGGATACCAGAAGACCTATCTCCGGTCTATCTGCAAAAACGTACTTGAGTAGCAATCCCCTAAAAAGAACCTCTTCAAATATCGGACCCGAAATCACTGCTACGATAAATTCAATAAAAAATGTAATAAGCCGATCGTCAAAGGGGACGGGGCGCATAAACTCTAAAAGGTAACCGCTCGCTAAAATAAGAACAAATGCTACGACACCGACCGTAATAAGGGTCTTCAAGCTCTTTTGAAGCAGTTTATCAGACAAGTCAAAATGGCGCTTCCTCATCACATACAATAATGCTAAAAGGGTTCCTACATCAACAAGGGTTACCACTATATCACTGATATAAGGGACTTGAAGCCTTTCAATTATTGCTAAGTGTGGCAGTTCCTGAATTAGGAAAAAATTGAGCGCATAAAAAACAACAAATAAGAACAGGGCTTCGAGTGCCTTTCGCTTATCACTACCGTGCCAAGAAAACTGTGAAATAGACATGAAATTCCTCCTAAAATACTCATTACTTTATGATTGATTGACTTGTGCAAGCACTACTCTTGATTACAAGTAAGGGAGTACCTGACACAAGGACTTTGTAAAGCGCTTACTATGATATCATTCTATGTTTCAAGCCTTAATCTTATCTTAAATATGACCGAGCACCATGTGTTGATTTTCTGTATTTTTATAGTCGTTTCGTCTGTCTTTTCTAATTGAACACGGGCTAAAAACTCGGAAAAAGAGACATAACTGTTTCTGCTTTAGCTGATTACAGGTATGGCTCCCTTTAGGGGGACATAACTGTTTCTGCTTTAGTTGCCTCTACAGTCTAGGAATAGACGGTGGAAGGTCGGAAATAAAGCGAGGGAAACTCGTGTCAAGTATGGCTCCCTTTAGGGGGACATAACTATTTCTGCTTTAGCTACTTCCACAGTCTAGGGATAGACGGTGGAGGGTGGGAAATAAAACGAGGGAAACTCGTGTCGAACAGTCTAGAAATAGACTGTGGGAGGTGGGAGATAGAACGAGGGGAAACTCGTGTCAAGTGTGGCTCCCTTTAGCCTCCCTTGTCTTCAATGAACACGCGCCAGTCCCCTATTTTTCGGTCTCCCCCTCGTAGCTTATCCTAAACTCTATGCGAAACGTAAGGCAAACGGCTCTACTCCACGTTTCAGATTAAGGGGAAAAAGGGATTCGATCCCGACCTCAACAGCACAAACAAAAAGGCTTATCTCCTGCTTGATGCGAGGGATAAGCCTTTCTAGCTTCGATAGGTATTTTTCTTTTGACTTTTGAATAGTAGAGCAACTGGCTGATATTCAATGCTTCCTATCCAACATCACCAGAAGAACTGCTTTCTTTTGGTGCTTCTTTCGCTTTTGTACCATCTGGATAGACAATCTGGGTCGCTGTTTCATCATAGTTGAGCAGGTCAGATACCAGATTTTTGTAATTTTTATCTGAAATAATCCAATGGTCATCCTGAGCTTTTTCTAAGTCAAAGGTAATCTCATAGATCCCCTCGGTCAAAGGCGTCTCATTCAAACGACTGGGAATATCGCTATAAGTCACTAATAGATTGCTAAAGTTTGCATAGTAAAGGAAGTAAGAAACCAAGGTATGCAATTTTTTAAACTCACTATCTGCTGCATTCGCTTGATTCAAAGCTCCGAATACATCCAGATCTCCCTCTGCCAAGGCTAAATAGATATTGCTGACTGCATTAGCGGAGGCTGTATTGTTGATTTGGCGAGCTTTAAAGGTGACGGTAGCCTTATCGTTAGAGACAGCAATATCTGTAATATCGTATTCTTTAATATCTTTTAGATTATCACGTCGCGTCTCTAGGAAGCGCTCCACCACTTCAGAGGGTGTTAGTTTATCAAAATCTTTCGCATACTGATAGGTGTATTTCGTCTCTGGTGTCCAATTATTATCTTTTACAGCCCCCTCAATCTGCTCTGGGAAGATGGTATTTTTTGTCCATTTATCATACGACTCACCATATAGTCGAGAAAACCCCTGATCGCTTGCCGTTAAAACGCTATTGAGTAAGGTTTCTGCATCTTTTTGAACCCTGTCTTCCTCCGTTTGCACTACTTCACTACTATCTTTTGTTTTGCCCATTTCTTTTGAGCTATTACCGCACGAGGCTAATAATACACCAGCAGACAACAGTACCAAAAAGCGAATGATTTTTTTCTTTTCCATTGGTTTTCCTCCCATACTTATCAGTATATTATACAGGATTTTACAGCAAATATCAACTATTGAGGCAAGCATATCCTTTATAAAATAAGCTAGTTGTTCCATCAATATGGCAGAAAACTGAAGCGCTTTAAAGGTCAAATCGTTCCGTAGCAGAATTCGGTATTTTTTAATTAGAAGTGATATAATGCAAGTAATAAAAAAACGGAGGAATCCACATGTTACATTACGACATCGTTGTTATTGGTTTTGGTAAGGCAGGAAAGACACTCGCTGCTAAATTCGCTAGTGCAGGAAAAAAAGTCGCTCTGATCGAGCGTAGTCCGTCCATGTACGGTGGAACTTGTATCAATATCGGCTGTATCCCGACTAAAACACTACTTGTGGCAGCAGAACAGCACCTGAGTTTTGAAGAAGTATTCTCACAAAAAGAGGCTGTTGTGAGCCGTTTAAATCAAAAAAATTATGCAATGCTTCAAGATAAAAGTGTCGATCTTTTCGACGCAGAAGCTCATTTCATTTCAAATAAGGTACTGGAAATGGTAGCGGGAGACGACAGACAAGAAATCACTGCGGACATCATTATCATCAATACAGGGGCAACTTCCAATATCCTTCCAATCCCGGGCTTGGCAACTAGCGACTATGTTTATGATTCAACAGGAATCCAACAGTTGAGCGAATTGCCAGAGATCTTAGGGATATTAGGTGGGGGAAATATCGGCTTAGAATTTGCAACCCTCTATAATCAACTAGGGAGCAAAGTGACTGTCCTTGACGCATCCGATACTTTCTTGCCGCGAGCAGAGCCTTCGATTGCCCACTTAGCCAAACAATATCTAAGCGAGGATGGCATTAGACTGCTGCAAAACATTCGAACAACTGAAATTAAAAACGAAGACAAGAAGGTTGTCGTTGTCACCGAAGATGAGACCTACTCTTTTGATGCCCTACTCTATGCGACAGGTCGCAAACCCAATGTCGCACCACTGCAATTAGAAAACACTGATATTCAATTATCAAAACAGGGAGCTATTCAAGTCAACAAACATTGTGAAACAAGCGTTCCAGGTGTGTTTGCTGTCGGAGACGTGAATGGTGGGCCGCAGTTTACCTACGTTTCCCTCGATGATGCTCGGATTGTCTATAACTATTTGACCGGAGCAGGAGACTACACACTCGAAAATCGGAAAAATATCCCTAATACGCTATTCATTACTCCTCCCCTATCTCAAATCGGGATGACAGAAGCCCAAGCAAAAGAAGCTAATCTCCCCTACGCTGTGAAAGAAATACCGGTCGCAAGCATGCCGAGAGCCCATGTCAACAATAATCTACGAGGAGCTTTCAAGGTCGTTGTCAATACAAGCACCAAAGAAATTCTCGGAGCAAGTATTTTCGCTACTGGTTCTCAAGAAATCATCAATATCATCACTGTTGCAATGGATAACCATATCCCTTACACCTACTTCAAACACCAGCTGTTTACTCACCCAACCCTAGCCGAAAATCTAAATGATGTCTTTGACCTATAAGCAATTGAAGACCCCTATTCCAAAACTTTTCCACCTAAGCCTTAGTTGAAAAAGTCGAGCAAGGGTTAAAATAGGAACAAGCATTTTAAGAGGTCGTGGTCAGTAGGTTGATGACTAGAGTATAACTCTTTACTGCCTCTGCTTCCATATAAAATAGCGCCCTAAAACATTTGGTTTTAGGGCTTTTTGCTGGAATCATGACAGACTTGTTCACTTATGAGAGTTGGCTATTCTATTTGGGAATGACAGATGTGATGACCTTTAGGGACAAAGGAACAGACGCTCTGACAGCCAAACGACCAAGCACGGCATACAATGCCCTGCCATTTTCAGTCCCATTCTCTCCACAAACTACCTTGATGAGTTGACACTACTCTCCTAACTCAAAACCAAAAAGAAGTGGTCATAAAAGGCCTGACCACTTCTCTTTTAACTTTTGTATGAAAATAGAGGTGAACGACTTTTCTATTTTCATTACTATACTAACATATTTATTCAAAGAATACAAGTTCTTTTGTCTAAAAAAATGAAAATAAAGTGTACTTTTATCAAAAAAGTTCCTATCTCTAAAAAGATATAGTTTTTCTGCTTTAAAAAGTGATGATATCTATTAACTATGAGTACACATTCTAAGTTTAGGATAAAACATTGATAGATGGTTTTAAAGGGTGAGAACCATATCATAAATGTACTATTTTTATGTCCAATTTTTCTATAGTTCCCCCTGCCTGCTACTCAAGGAACAGCAAAAAAAGCCCACTGCAACTATCCGAGAGATAATTGAAACGAGCATAGCCTCCCCCAAAGGGAGTCAAAGACTAGGAAGATGATTACAATTGATGAACAATATAGTCAAACAAGCGCCGATTACTGTCACAATCTCTGCATAAAAATTCTGGGTGCCACTGCACCCCTAAAACTGACAGCCCACCTCGTCCTTCTACCGCTTCAATGGTTCCATCACGTGGATCACGAGCCGTTACCCGCAAATCAGGAGCCAAGTGCTTGATACTTTGTCGATGGAAAGAATTGATTTGACTGCCCTGATGAAAGAGGTGACTGACCCGACTTTTGGAGCGAACTTGCAAGCCATGAGACGTTCCTGTTAATTGATCCTGCCAGTGATTTCTAACGTCCTGCTGCAAACTACCACCCAAGGCTACATTTAGAAGCTGCATCCCCCGGCAAACTGCAAAAATCGGCTTCCCTTGTTTCAAGGCTTCTTCAATCAGAGCCAGCTCAAACAGATCACGCGCCAGTAAATAGTCATCACTCTTAATCACCTGCTTTTCCCCATAAAAATGCGGACTCACATTCTGACCACCTGAGAGAAGCAATTTGTCTACCATGCCCACATAATCCTTTGCCAAATCTGGTGTCCCAATCGGGATGACAACCGGCAAACCGCCCGCGGCGATCACTCCCTCAGCTAGATCCCGCGCCACCGTGACATAGGTCAAGCCAGACAGGGGTGGCATTTCCTTTTCATTTCCCGTAATCCCTACTATCACCTTCTTCATCTGCCACCTCTTGCCTTTCATTTATTGTTATCTTATCACGCCCTACCCTCCATGTCTAATATGGATCTTTTATCAGCTCTTTTAAAATTTTTATCAGCTCATCACTCCTATTCAAGACAGCTGTGGCATACCTGCTCGTACCCCTATTTCCCCCAGACAATCTGTATCCCTTATCCACTATTTTCGCCGTTTCTAACCCTTAAACTATATCTCTTTTTCTTATTTCATGGTCTTCGAGCTATTTACATATAGTTTTAAACTATATCTATCCCTAAGCATTTTCAATTATACAAACGAACTATTTTCTGCTAGGATAGTCTCAAGAATAAATTTTGGAGGCACCCTATGGTCACAACAATTATTGGTTTTCCACGTTTGGGCGAATTTCGTGAATTAAAATTTACAACTGAAAAATACTTCCGAGGAGAAATCGGCGAAGCAGAATTGCTAGAAAGTGCCAAGACGCTCCGCCGCAAGCATTGGAACTTGGTCAAGGAAGCAGGAATTACAGAGATTCCAAGCAACGACTTCTCACATTATGATGCTGTGCTAGATACGGCATTCTTGCTCAATGTCGTCCCCCAAGCGGTGCAGAGCTTAGATTTGACCGATCTGGAACGCTACTTTGCCCTAGCAAGGGGGTATCAAGGAGAAAAAGGTGATGTTAGAGCCTTACCTATGAAAAAGTGGTTTAACACCAACTACCACTATATCGTACCGAAATTTGAAAAAGATACCCAAGTCAAACTTGCTTCCAACAAGATTTTTGATGAATTTGTAGAAGCAAGAGAACGAGGGCTGCTCACGCGTCCTGTTCTGATCGGGCCTTTCACATTCTTACAGTTGGCAGATTATGAAGTGGGAACCGCTCCTACCGACTTTGTGGAGAGCATTGTCGCAACCTATCAAGCAGTCTTTGAAACACTAGCGAATCTAGGTGCCAAAACCATTCAGCTTGATGAACCGAGCTTGGTCAAGGATTTAACTGCTAAAGAAAAGGCTCTGTTCTTAGATATTTATGAGAAACTTTTAGCAGATAAAAAAGGCTTGTCTGTCCTTGTACAGACCTACTTTGGAGATGTACGAGATATCTACGCAGACCTACTGACCTTGCCAATTGACGGCTTGGGGCTTGACTTTGTCGAAGGAAAAAAGACGCTTGAACTCGTCTCAACAGGTTTTCCAGAAGACAAGGTCCTCTACGCAGGTATCGTCAATGGAAAAAATATCTGGCGCAATGACTATGAGAAAAGCCTTGCGTTATTGAAAAAAATACCTACTACCAATATTGTCTTAAACACTTCTTGTTCACTCCTACACGTCCCATTTACAACGGTAAATGAAGAATTTGAAGCAAGTATCTTACAACATTTCTCTTTTGCCGTAGAAAAATTAGCAGAACTCCGTGACTTGGATACGATTTTGACAGAGGGGGGAGCTGATCTCCTAGCCCGTAACAAGGACTTGTTTAGGACAGAGCGGGTTGGAACCAATCAAGACTTGGCAGCTCGGATTGCCGGATTAACGGAGGCAGATTATACCCGCTTGCCAGACTTTGCGGAACGTGAAATCATACAGGCAGAGCGCCTCAAATTACCAGAGTTACCAACGACAACTATCGGTTCTTTCCCCCAGACAGAAGAGGTACGGGCAACCCGTCTTGCATTCCGTAAGGGAGAAGTCTCTGCCCAAGCCTACGATACATTTCTCGCTAAACAGATCGACGATTGGATCGAGTGGCAGGAAGAGGTCGGCTTTGATGTCCTCGTCCATGGTGAATTTGAACGCAATGACATGGTAGAATACTTCGGGCAAAACTTGTCTGGCTATCTCTTTAGTAAGAATGGCTGGGTGCAGTCCTATGGTATGCGGGGAGTAAAACCGCCTATCATCTGGAGCGATGTAACGCGCCTACAACCTATTACAGTCAAATGGTCTAGCTACGCTCAAAGTAAAACAGATAAGCCTGTTAAGGGCATGCTGACTGGACCTGTCACCATTCTCAACTGGTCTTTCCCTCGTGAGGACATTTCTATTAAGGAATCAACCTTGCAGATTGCACTGGCTATCAAGGAAGAGGTGCTTGACTTAGAGACAGCAGGTATCAAGATTATCCAGATTGATGAAGCAGCTCTGCGCGAAAAACTACCGCTACGTAGAAGCGACTGGTATGAGGATTATCTGGACTGGGCTATTCCAGCCTTCCGCTTGGTACACTCGACCGTTGCGCCTGATACACAGATTCATACTCACATGTGTTATAGCGAATTTACCGATATTATCCCAGCCATTGACAATATGGATGCAGATGTCATCTCCTTTGAAGCCAGCCGCTCTAACCTCGTCATTCTGGACGAGTTAAAGGCACAAAACTTCCAGACACAGGTCGGACCTGGGGTCTACGATATTCACTCACCGCGCGTCCCAGCTGATGGGGAAATCGACCACACGATTGAGGCGATTCTTGCCAAGGTTCCAAGACAGAAGGTCTGGATCAATCCAGACTGCGGTCTCAAGACCCGTGGTATCAAAGAAACACGCGAAAGTCTCATTCGTCTGGTAGAGGTTGCCAAGCTTGCCCGTCAGGCAATCACCAAATAGATAAGGAGAGAACCTCGTTTTCTCCTCTCACTCATATAGAAAGGAAAAAACAATGGTGCACACTCCCAGTCTTTCATTTGAAATATTTCCACCCAATCCCGCTGCAGGCAATGAAAAAATCCTCTCGGCGCTCCACGACATGCAGGATTTAGCCCCGCACTTTATCAGCGTGACCGCCAGCAATAACAAGTTCAACATTGAAGAAACCACCGTCCGTCTGGCAGACTATATCCACAACGATTTGGGGATCCCCTCTATCGCCCACCTGCCTGCTATTTATCTGACCAAGGCGCAGGTCTCAAATATCCTGACAGCTCTCGACCAGATTGGGGTTCACACCATCTTAGCGCTACGCGGAGACAGGATTCCCAATGTCGCTCCCAAAAACGATTTTCGCTACGCGACAGATTTGATTTCTTTTATCAAAGAGGAAGCACCCCATTTTGACATTATCGGAGCCTGCTATCCTGAATGCCACCCTGATTCACCAAATTCAATTTCAGATATTAAGCACCTCAAGAAAAAAGTGGATGCAGGCTGTTCAAGCCTAGTCACCCAGCTCTTTTTCGACAACGACGTCTTTTATGATTTTCAGGAAAAATGCCAACTGGCTGACATTGATGTGCCGATCGTCGCAGGCATTATGCCCATTATCAATCGTAATCAGGCGCTACGCTTGCTCCATACCTGCGAAAATATCCGCCTACCACGAAAATTTCGAGCAATTTTAGACAAGTATGAACACGACCCCGAGTCCCTACGAGCCGCAGGCCTAGCCTATGCCGTGGACCAAATTGTCGATCTAGTGACACAAGATGTGGCAGGGATTCATCTATATACAATGAATAACCCTCAGGTCGCAAACTACATCCACCATGCCACCTACTCGCTGTTCAAGCATTCAGCCGTATAGCAGGACAATCCTCACTTCCCTCTCTATTTTCTTGATAGAGAGGGGACTTTTCGTTACAATAGAGGTATGATTACCAAAGAATTTGATACTATTGCAGCCATCTCTACTCCTCTCGGAGAGGGGGCTATCGGCATTGTCCGCTTGTCTGGAAGTCAGGCTATTGAGATTGCAAACCGTGTTTTTAAAGAAAAAAATCTAGCTGATGTCGCCAGTCATACGATCCATTATGGTCATATCCTCGATCCCCTTGCTAATATCGTGGTCGACGAGGTTATGGTCTCTGTCATGAAAGCACCTAAGACCTTCACGCGGGAAAATATCGTTGAAATCAACACCCACGGGGGCATTGCAGTCACCAATGAGATTCTCCAGCTAATCATTCGTCAGGGAGCACGGATGGCAGAACCCGGGGAGTTTACCAAGCGTGCCTTTTTAAATGGTCGCGTTGACCTCACTCAGGCAGAGGCGGTCATGGATATTATCCGTGCTAAGACAGACAAGGCTATGCATCAAGCCCTTCAGCAGCTAGATGGCTCACTCTCTACGCTCATCAACAATACGAGGCAGGAAATTCTCAATACCCTTGCTCAAATCGAAGTCAATATTGACTATCCAGAATATGATGATGTCGAAGAAGCTACGACCAAGCTAGTCCGTGAGAAAACCAAGGAATTTCAACAGTTACTGGAGGGCTTGCTCAAAACTGCACGCCGAGGGAAAATCCTCCGTGAGGGAATCGCAACTGCCATTATCGGTCGTCCCAATGTCGGTAAATCAAGCCTGTTGAACAATCTTTTGCGTGAAGATAAGGCCATTGTCACTGATATTGCGGGGACAACCCGCGACATTATCGAAGAATATGTCAATATCAACGGTGTCCCTCTCAAACTGATTGATACCGCAGGGATTCGTGAGACAGATGATGTCGTAGAAAGAATCGGGGTTGAACGCTCTAAAAAAGCGCTAGAGGAAGCCGACTTAGTTCTTCTGGTCTTAAATGCAAGCGAACCTCTGACACCACAAGACCATCAATTGCTGACCATTAGTCAGGATAGTAATCGGATTATCCTGCTCAATAAAACAGACCTCCCTATTCAAATTGAGCAAGATCAACTACCAGCCGATACCATTGCCATTTCAGTATTGCACAATCACAATATTGATCAGATTGAGGAACGGATCAACCAACTCTTCTTTGAAAATGCAGGGCTCGTGGAGCAAGATGCCACCTACCTCTCTAATGCCCGCCATATCTCCCTTATCGAGCAAGCCGTTCAAGCCTTGCAGGCAGTGAATGAGGGGCTTGAAATGGGAATGCCAGTCGATCTACTCCAAGTAGACTTGACCCGTTGCTGGCAAATTCTTGGGGAGATCACAGGAGACGCCGCACCAGATGAGCTGATTACCCAACTCTTCAGCCAATTCTGTTTAGGAAAATAGGAGGATAGCATGTCAGTCAGACTGATTGCCCACGCCCTGATTCAACATCAACAGGCCTATCTTATCCTCAAACGCTCTACTATCAAACGAGGACAAGAAAATGTCTATCCTGCTTTTTGGGATATTCCCGGAGGCGGAGTAGAACAAGGTGAACTGCCACAAGCTGCTGCCCTTCGTGAAACACTAGAAGAATGTAACCAGCATATTGTACTGTCTACTATTCTCCACGAAGATAGCCAGTTTGATGCTGAAAAACAGACCGTCTTTACAAGGCTGGTCTATGCCGCTCACTTGAGCGACCAAGCCCCCATTATCCTTGACCCAGAAGAACATACTGACTTTCGCTGGATTCAATCCTTGGAAGAATTAGAGGGAGAGCCGATTGTTCCTTACTTATACCAGCTAATCCCAAGCTCTCACAATAGATAAATACATATCTCTTACAAGATCATTTAATACTCAACGAAAATCAAAATCTGACGTCGTTCATTCACCTTGCTGAGTAAAAAGCTCACGTGGAGGTTTTTAGCCTGTTCCCTTAAAACAAGAAAGAATAGAGTTCTACCTACGGTTTCATTGCCTAGTCAGATTTTGATTTTTGACAAGTATAGTCGTTTAGTTTATTTTTAGTACTAGGCAACGAGTCGCAGGTAGTACTGGGGTACAGCAAGACGAGTTAACGAAGTAATAAAAATATAAACTAAATGACTATATAAGAAATTCTAAATCAACAAATTCCATCCATTAGCATAATAAACTAAAAAGCGAACAAGAAGAAATTCTGCATCACAGAAAATACAACTTGTTCGCTTTTTCTATATGAAGTTTACCTTTGTCCCAGACTCCCTGCCTAGTACGAAACATAAACCAAACGAGGCTATTAAAATCCTTCTACATTGGTGTAGACTTTTTGAACATCTTCATCATCTTCAAGGACATCATACAACTTCTCAAAAGTTGCAAGATCATCACCTTCCAAGACTACTTCTGACTGGGGAATCATTTCCAATTCTGTCACTTGAAATTCGCTTGTTCCTGCTTCACGCAAGGCAACAAGAGCCTTATGCAAATCTGTTGGTGCAGTGTAGACCGTAATGCTTCCTTCCTCTGCTTCTACGTCTTCTACATCCACATCTGCTTCCAGCAATTGCTCAAAAACGCTATCAGCATCATCACCAGCAAAGACAATTACTCCCTTGTTGTCAAATAAGTAAGAAACAGAGCCACTCGCCCCCATATTTCCACCATTTTTACCGAAAGCCGCACGTACGTTTGCAGCTGTACGATTAACATTGGAAGTAAGGGTGTCAACGATCAGCATTGAACCATTTGGTCCAAAGCCCTCATAGCGACCTTCTACGAAAGTCTCATCTGTATTTCCTTTTGCCTTATCAATAGCTTTATCAATGATGTGTTTTGGTACTTGTGCTTGCTTGGCACGATCGATTACGAATTTTAAGGCTGTATTCGTCTCTGGATCTGGATCACCTTTTTTAGCGGCAGCATAGATTTCCACACCAAACTTAGCATAAACTTTTGAGTTCGCCCCGTCCTTCGCTGTTTTTTTGGCTACAATATTGGCCCATTTACGTCCCATGAAGAACCTCCTACATTTTTTTCAATCGTTTTATTATACCATAAGATTGCTTATTTGAGAAGATTTTCGCTATCTTTTGGATACAGTTGGCCTATATAGTTGTAGGACGTCTAACAGAACTATATAGTTTAACAATATAGTCAGAAAGGAGAATTGATGAAGCGGAATACACCTCTACCATTGAGCGAGATAACCTACTATTCCTGCTTGCCCTACTCAAATTGGCTTAGATTATCGCTATACCAAGCGCTGACATTCGTAGAAAAACTTACCACATCACGCCAGTAGACAAAGCGATTCTGGCACTCGAAATCGATCGGATTAGGACATTGAGTGCGCTCGCTCGTCCTTCTGATTTTTACGAAGCACACTATGAAAAAGCAAAAACTATTGCTATCAATTACCTAAAAAATGGATTAACGACATTCAAGCTCAAGGCTACCGTATTATCAAAAGTTCACCCTTATACAGTAGGCTTCATCTTTGAAAAAGTAGGCAAGAAAGTGAGATTCCCAATGTTCAACTGGACCACCGACAGTGTGCCTCCAAGCATGAATGTATCGAATATCTTTCTCTTTTGGCAGAATGCAACTAGGGACATACGAGAGCGTTTGACACGAGTGGCACTTCTTTATGTCCACTCTTCCAGATGATGGAAACGAGCAAAGCCAGTCTGGAGGTACTCGTTTCCATTTCATACTTTATATTATCTTAAGGGCACCTCTAAAAACTTCAAGTAGTTGTTAAGTAAGCCCTATTTGTAAGCATTAATTCCAGTAAGCTTCGCTTTCGAAGCTTACTTTTTGCTTATTTTCCTATTTTTGGGCGCACTAAGCCCATGATGGCAATCCCAGTCGTTTGATTTGCTCAAAACGACAGATATTGTAGAGTAAGTTGGTTAAGGTCACATTGGTTTTAGCTCGTGCCTTCCCAATTGCTCGACAGATGCTACCTTTCATGCTCGTTTCAATGAAGCCAAAAACATGCTCAACGCGACAACGGACTTTGGCAATATGTTGATTAATGACCTTATCAGTCTCAGTCAACGGTTTATTTCTAAAAGCACGACGAATCGTGTGGTGGCGACAACCTTCTGGTACTGATTTTCCAACATAAGCACTGTCATCAAAAACCGCTTCATTGCCATCACAAAGAGGAGCTAGGACATTGGAGTCGTGTACACTAGCTGTTGTGACTTCATAATGTTTGATAAGTTTTGATTTTCTATCGACACAAATATGGTTTTTATAGCCAAAATAG
>NZ_MSJL01000022.1 GCF_001921825.1 Streptococcus acidominimus | reverse complement strand
TTGCGTGGACGACCTCCTTGACGATGTTGACGTTGGTAAGCTACATTGAGACAGGTAAGCATTTCTTGAAAGGTCTCTTTTTGAACACCTATGAGAAGTTTGAAGTTCTCTGAACTGAGTTTTTGAGCTTTTTCATACATTGTTTCCATACAAATAGTATATCACATTTGGTTACCGAACAAGTCTAATATACCTTAATTTAAAAATTAAGTCAAGTTAATTTTTGGAAAAATAGAAAATTCTCATCAAAGATTCGTTTTTTCGTCCAAACGTAAGGTAATGTTCTTTGAAAATCAAAGGGCTACTTTGTCAAGAGCCTTGATGGGTGAAAAGCTCCAGTGGAGGTTTTCACCCTGTTCCCTTAATAAGAAAGAACAGTGTCCTATCTTTGACTTATAGGAATTAGCTTCGCTCGTTTCTTTTTGATTTTCGTTGAGTATAAGAGTGTTGAAACCTCAAGCTCTTCCCAAACCAAAATAGATTCCAATGTTTTGTGTGATGAGTGGGTGAAGAGGGGGAATGTAGATAAAGAAAAGTGATAAGCATGTATCATTTCTGTTTATTTATGAGGAAAAGGTGTTGAGATGTATGTTAAAAAATCCTTGTAAACGAGTAATTTTTATGCTATAATAACACAAAGATAAGAAAGCGGTTTCAAAATGGGTTGTTTTCAGCTCTAGCTTGGTGTTTAAGCTGATAAAATCGTGATTTAAACCTGTCCTATATGAGTGTCCTTATCTTGTCTAAGCTGAGAAAGGAGGTAGTCATCATGAAACTCTTTTTGGATGACGAATCGCTTATCATGTAGATATAGACGAGCCTGCTATTTTACGTGTGGGAGGGAATATTTTCTCTCATATCCTGCTATATTCTGTAGGATGATTTAAATTGAAAGGAATATGAAAAATCACTTCAAATCAACCGGTCTTATTGCACTCGCTCTTATAGTCCTAGGAACAGCTTCTACTGCAGCAGCAGCTGTTCAATATCCAGACGGTGGTGTCTGGACCTATGGAGCGGATTTAATGCGTCGGGGAGCCTTCTCAAATTACTACCATGGTTCAAAAAAACATAGTTCAACCGTTGTTAGTCGTTGGAATTCTGATTTTGACAAGGGGGATGCAGGTCCAGGTGAAACCTCCTATGCTTTTATGAGGACAGGTATTGGGGAGAAAATGGCTTTCTATTACGATTATGAATGATAGCTCATCACTAGTTTAGAATCAATCGGATCACATATGATGAGAGCTTGTCCCTTTTAATCTAGCAGGGGAAAAATTCTCCTCTGCTAGATTAAAGGGAGGAACGTTAGAAAGGAGTTTTTATGAGACGGGTGTTTATTTTTTTATCCACCTTGCTCCTGTGTGTCTATACCGTCATCAGAATCCATGAGCAACGAAATCAATTGGTCTTTTCAAGCTACGATGCGGTCGATCTCGTCGGTACAGATGGAGAGCGACCTAGGGCACAGCGTGAGGACTTTACAAGAGTTTTAAACGAACTAGCAGAAAGTCATGATAGTGTCATTGCAAGGCGGATTGTTGAGCCGAATGAAAAAGGGGAAACTTATTTTGCTTATGAGGTTTATGGATCTGGTAAGCTACCTGACTCTCTGAACCAAGCTAGGGAAGACAGTGCTAGAGATAGTGACTTAGTCAATAGCTACCTTATCGTATCGGGATCTTTGACGACTGAGGAGTTGGCTTCAACCATGGGTCAGTTGGGATACAAAGGGATTTCTACGACGGCTACATCTGTGGGGAATCTTTTACTGATTGTTTTATATGACGAGGCCTTTTTTCTTAGTTTAGTTTTATTGATATTGACCTTCGTTTCCATGACCTTGATTTATCGAATCAAGGACTTGAGGAGCACAGGGCTTAAGAGGATTGCAGGGCAGAGCTTTGGAAGGATTATGTGGTATTCTTTTTGGGTAGATGCAAAGATGATCGGTCTATCCTATCTTGTCACAAGTTTTATCGGTGTTTTGAGTCTGTATTGGCAGGGGCTGTTTCAAGGCCTTCCCCTTTCTCTTTTATGCTTGAGCTTAGGAGTTTATAGTCTCCTTCTCATGGCTCTGTCCCTCTGCTTGAGTTTCATCTATCTCTTGGGATTAAAGGCGAGTTCCTTAGTTGAGATTTTAAAGGGCAAGCTCCCTCTAAAGCGCTTGCTCAGCCTGATGTTAGTGGGACAGCTGATCTCGATCTTGGTGGTGGGCTATGTTGCTAACAGTATTTTGCTGGAGTATAAAGAATTAGAAACTCTAGAGATTTCCGCTAAAGAATGGGACAAGCAAGGCGACTATTACCAAATGCGCGGTAGTTATTCTTCAGGCTTCACCAAGGGAGAGGAGGAAGAAAGGCGGCAAAAGGTCTGGTATGATTTTGCTCAAAAGGCTATCGAAGAGAAGGATGCCATTTTTGTTAGGAGCAAGGTGAGAGATTTTTTTCTAGCAGAGTTACACGGAGATGTTTCAGGTGTGCGTCTGACAGACTATACTCCAGAGGGCAATACCCTATATGTGTCACCTAATTATTTGGAAGCAGAGCATGTTGAGGTTAGTAGAGACTTTCTGGCACAGATGAAGGACTTGAAAGAGGGAGAGTTCGGCTTGCTTCTCCCCAAAAAGTTACAAGCAAGGCAGGCTGAGTTTGAAAAAGTCTACTCAGACTACATGTCTAATCGTTCAAGGTTGGGTCTGGAAGCTACTAGTCAGCCTCTGTTTCAAGCTAGAGTCCATACTGCTATCGTGAAAGACGGACAGGAGCGGTTCCTCTATAACAATGATGACTCTGCCCATCTCCAGTATTTAGAGGATCCAATCTTGGTTGTATTGACACCAAAGGCAATGGGCGATACTGTGACGACCCGTTTGTTTTGGAGCGTAGAAGTGGCTTATTCCCTTCATTTAAAAGGCTATCAAGACAGCATTGATTTACTAAAAGAAGAAGAGGCTTATCACTGGGTATCCTATCTACTGAATGACCGAATTACCTATTATAAACACCTAGCAGAGAGTCGCAGTCGCTTTTTCTCTCTCTTGCTTGGAAGTTTTCTGGGCTTAGCGACTTCGGTACTCTTGTTTGACTGTATGAATCTGATCTATTTTGAGCAGTTTAGAAGAGAGATTTTTATCAAGAGATTGGCAGGTTTGAGATTTGATGAAATCCATTTTTCCTATCTCTTGGCACAGATGGGAGTTCTAGCTTTAGGAAATGCTGGCATTGTCTACCTTACCCAAAACGTTGCGCTTAGTCTGCTGACGACGGCGGTCTTTCTCGGCAATATGCTCTTGATTTTGTATCGACAGAGTAAAGCAGAAAATCGAGTAGCGGTTACAGTATTGAAAGGAAAATAGCATGATTGAAATCAAAGGATTACAAAAAAGCTTTGCCAATCGAGTGATTTTGAATCAGGTGGATTTGATTTTTGAGAGGGGCAAAATCTACGCCCTCATTGGTGAAAGTGGTAGTGGAAAGACAACGCTCTTAAATATGATTGCCAAGTTGGAGCCCTATGACAAGGGAGAAGTCCTTTACGATAAAAAGGACATTAAGGAGATCAAGGAACACCTCTACTATCGTGATTATCTGGGATATTTATTTCAAAATTTTGGCTTGATCGAAAATGAAAGTGTCGCTGCTAATTTAGAATTAGCCTTTGTCGGAAAAAAACTAAGCAAGGCACAGAAAGAAGAGCAGAAACGTGAGGTTTTAAAAAGGGTTCATTTAGAGCATATTTCTTTGGAACAGAAGATTTTTGAACTATCAGGTGGAGAATCCCAACGTGTGGCGCTGGCAAAGGTCTTTTTGAAAGATCCTCCGCTGGTTCTAGCAGATGAGCCGACAGCTGCTCTTGATCCGATCAATTCAGATGAGGTGATGAAATTACTGTCCTCTTTGAAGAATGACAACAGAATGATCATCGTGGCGACCCATAATCCAGCCATCTGGGAAAAGGCGGATGTCGTGATTCGGATGGAGGATTTGTAGGAAATCTTGGGCTGGAGTTGGGGGAGTCGCTTTTGGTTCGATTTTTCGAGTGGTTCTAAGATAATACTCCCCGATAAAAATCAAAATCTGGAACTGGCTAAAGCTGAAACAGTTATGTTCCAAAGGGTGCCACACTTGACACGAGTTGCACTCGTTCCACCTGCTTCAACAGTCTATTCTTAGACTGTTGAAGCAGGTAGAACTCTGTTCTTTCTTGTTCTAAGGGAACAGGCTAAAAAAACCACTAGAGCTTTTTACTCAGCAAGGCGAGTTAACGACGTCAGATTGTGATTTTTGACGAGTATAAACTTCCGATCAATAACAAGGGGCACCCATAGAAACCGTACTTTACGGACTTTGTCTAAACGCAGTTTCTTATTTTCTAACAATTCTTCGGTTTTTCTATTTCCTAATTGTGAATTGAGTGTTATGGAGTAAAATGTCTGCAAATTCTGATTCTTTCTGCTATCATGTAGTTAGAAATGTAGAAAAGAGGTTCTTATGGTACGTTTACAAGATGATTTTTACCAAGCGGTAAATGGAAAATGGGAAGAAACTGCGGTCATTCCCAGTGACAAGCCTGTAACGGGTGGCTTTATTGACTTACATGATGAGATTGAAGATTTGATGCTTGCTACGACAGACAAGTGGTTGAGAGGGGAAGATGTACCGAAAGATAGCGTCTTGCAAAACTTTGTAAAATACCATCGTCTCGCAGCTGATCATGAACAGAGAGAGGCGGCAGGTATCGCACCAGCTCTTCCTTTGATTGATGAATACAAAAATCTTCAATCCTTTGCAGACTTTACTGAAAAAATGGCAGACTTTGAATTGGCAGGAAAACCAACGGTTATGCCATTTGGAATTGCACCAGACTTTATGGACGCCAAGACCAATGTCCTTTGGGCAGGAGAGCCAAGTACAATCCTACCAGATACGACCTACTATGCGGAAGATCATCCGCAAAAAGAAGAGTTGTTGGCTCTTTGGCGCAAGTCGGATACAGATGTGCTTCGCAAGTTTGGTTTTTCTGATGAGGAAATTACCGACTTGTTGGATAAAGCAGAAGAGTGGGATACGCGCATAGCGCAAATCGTGCTATCTAATGAAGAAAAATCAGAGTATTTCAAACTCTATCACCCTTATGACTTCAAGGAGTTTGCGGCACTTGTCCCAACCCTTCCTTTGGAAAATTTCTTCGCGCAGGTCATTGGACAAGTCCCAGATAAGATTATTGTTGAAAACCCTCGTTTCTGGGAAGTTGCTAAAGAATTCTACTGTGAAGAGAATTGGGAATATCTGAAAGCTAGTTTGATGCTGAATGCAATCGGTTCTGTCGTTTCTTACTTGACGGATGAGATTCGTATCTTGTCAGGGGCTTATAGTCGCGCCTTGTCAGGAACTCCAGAGGCACAAAGCAAGAAAAAAGCAGCCTTTTATCTGGCTGAAGGACCTTTTAATCAGGCACTAGGCTTGTGGTATGCAGGGGAGAAGTTCTCACCAGAAGCTAAAGCGGATGTGGAGCAAAAAATTGCGACCATGATTGAGGTCTATAAAGAACGTTTGGCAGCCAACGACTGGTTAACAGAAGAAACCAAGAAGCAAGCTATCGTCAAACTAGGAGTGATCAAGCCTTATATCGGCTACCCTGAGAAACTGCCAGAGCGTTACTATGACAAGGTTATTGATGAGAATAAATCTCTCCTTGAAAATGCTCAATTCCTAAAAGAACTTTCTATTAAGTATTCGTGGAGTCAGTGGAATCAACCTGTGGATGATAGCGAATGGGGAATGCCAGCACACATGGTTAATGCTTACTACAGCCCGCAGCAAAACAAGATTGTTTTCCCAGCAGCTATTTTACAAGCGCCATTTTACTCGCTTGAGCAGACTTCATCTGAGAACTATGGTGGTATCGGCGCGGTGATTGCCCATGAAATTTCTCATGCCTTTGACACCAACGGAGCTTCCTTTGATGAAAATGGTAGTCTCAAAAACTGGTGGACAGAAGAAGATTATGCAGCTTTCAAGGAAAAAACGCAAAAAGTTGTTGATCTCTTTGAAGGGCAAGATTCTCATGGAGCTAAGGTGAATGGTAAGTTGACAGTATCTGAAAATGTCGCTGACTTGGGTGGTCTGGCAGCAGCACTAGAAGCTGCTAAGCGAGATGATGATTTTTCGGCAGAACAATTCTTTACCAACTGGGCTCGTATCTGGCGCATGAAAGCACGAACAGAGTATATGCAGTTGCTGGCTAGTGTTGATGTTCACGGTCCGGCAAAACTCCGTGTCAATCTACAAGTGCCAAACTTTGCTGAATTCTTTGAAACCTTTGATGTTACAGAAGAAGACGGCATGTGGCGGAAACCAGAAGACCGCGTAGTGATTTGGTAGAATAAAAAAGGGCGATTGCCCTTTTTTGATGCTCTTGCATCCTTTTGATTTGCAAAGAGTATAAAGGTTTGCGGAGCGAATGCTCGTTTCCGTAGCTGTCGCAGACTTGTCTGCGTACGGAGTTGAGGGGGATAAACTGAATGACTATAAACATTAGAAATAACAGTTGATGTTATGGTTTAGAAAAACTTGTTGGTAATCGGAGAGGTCTTCTGGATGGAGAGCTGGGACATGCTCCATTTCATATCTTCTGTTGAGAAGCTGATATTTATTTTCTCCGAACTGGTGAAAAGGAAGTAATTGGACTTGATCAATGTGAAGGTCATTGAATAGACAGGCAAACTGCTCGGCATCTTCTAGGGAGTCGTTAAAATTGGGGATGACGGGTATGCGTAATACGATTTCTTTTCCTGTTGAAAAGGCGTAGTGGATATTTTTGATGATGAGCTGGTTTTCTACACCTGTGACTGTCCGGTGTTTGATGGAGTGATAGTGTTTGAGGTCGGTATAGATAAAATCCACATATTGGATGAGGTCTACAAATTTTTTGTGGTCGACAAAAGCTGTTGTTTCAATAGCGGTATGAATCCCTTTTGCTTTAGCAGCCTGCAAAATTGCCTTTGCAAAGTGAAATTGGGCAAATATCTCGCCTCCCGATAAGGTCAGACCTCCTCCTGATTCCTCATAAAAGTCTTTATCTTTTAAGACTTCTTGGATGATCTCTTCCACTGTTTTTTCCTCGCCCATTGTAATCGGAAGTTTGGTGGTTGCATCCAGCATCATTTCTGGTCGTCGTCGTTGCGATTCAGGATTTGAGCACCAGGGGCAACGTAGAGGGCAGCCCTTTAAAAACACCGTTGTTCGGATTCCGGGTCCATCGTGGATGGAAAAATGTTGAATATTAAAAATAATGCCTTTAGTCGTGTTCATGGCGATTCCTCTTTTCTTTTTTTATTATAACAACTAAACGAAATTAAATCAATTACGAACGTAAGTTTATTTTATTTTGTTTATCGTATAAAATTTGTTAAAATAGAAAAAAGGAGTAAGAGATGGAACGCTTAGATTATATTATAAAACTTGTATCACGCTATCAGAAAATAGATGTCAATACCTTATCAGAAAAGTTGCAGGTGTCAAAAGTTACGATCCGAAAGGATTTGGATAAATTAGAGAGTAAGGGACTGCTGCATCGTGAGCATGGCTATGCGGTCTTAAATAGTGGTGATGATTTGAATGTTCGCCTATCATTTCATCATGATAAGAAACGAAAAATTGCCCAAAAAGCAGTGGAGTTAATCCATGATAACGAGACTATTATCATTGAATCTGGTTCGACCTGTGCGCTGTTAGCGGAGCAGATTTGCCAACAGAAACGGAACGTTACGATTATCACAAACTCGTATTTCATTGCGGACTATATTCGTTCCTATGATTCCTGCAAAGTCATGCTGCTGGGTGGAGAGTATCAAAAAAATTCTCAAGTGACAGTAGGTCCCCTTTTAAAAGAGATGATTTCTTTTTTTCATGTGAAAAAGGCTTTTATTGGGACAGATGGTTTTGCAGATGAGGAGGGATTTACCGGAAAAGATCTGATGCGGACGGAAGTGGTCAAAGAAATGGCTCGGGTTGCTGAAGAGGTGGTTATTTTGACCGATTCCAGCAAATTTAGCAAGCGAGGAACAGTGGGGCAATTCAGTACGGCGGAGGTGAGCCTTGTCATTACAGATAATGAAATACCGATTGAGAAAGAGGAGTTACTGCAAGGTCAAGGAGTTCGGGTTGAAAAAGTTGGTTAGTTGGAGGAAGAGATGGGGAGAAGAGGCATTGCTGAAAATAGCAGAAAACAGTTGGCGAAAGTAGCCTATCTATACTACATTGAGGGAAAAAATCAAGCAGAGATAGCAAAAGAATTAGGCATTTATCGAACCACGATTAGTCGTATGTTAACGAAAGCCCGAGAAGAGGCGGTTGTCACGATAGAAATTCGCGAGTTTGACACGGATCTCTTTCACTTAGAGCATTATGTGAAAGAAAAATACAATCTGAAGAATATTGAAATTGTATCCAGCTCCGCTTCTTCTAAAAAATCCTTGGAGGATATGGTCGCCGTGGCAGGGGCGGCTATGGTGCGGGGGCTTCTCCGCAATAATAGTAAGGTGGGGATTTCCTGGGGGAAAACGCTTAGTAGTGTTGTGGCTAAAATGGTGCCACGCCAGATGAAAGGAGTACATTTCTATCCTCTGGCTGGTGGTCCGAGCCATATCAATGCTCGCTACCATGTCAATACACTGATGTATGAGTTGACTCATAAATGCCATGGCGAATGCTCATTTGTAAATGCGACAATTGTGCAAGAAAGTAAGGAGTTAGCAGCAGGCATTCGAACCTCTAAGTATTTTGAAGAAATTATCGATAACTGGCAACAGTTGGATATTGCGATTATCGGAATAGGGGGACGAGCCGATAAGGACAATCGACAATGGCTAGATATGCTCACGGATAACGATTTTAGACGGATTGACCGAAGTGGGGCGGTCGGGGAAACCTGCTGTCGATTTTTAGATGAGCAAGGAAGAGAAATAGCAGATGAACTGGCAGAGCGCACCATTGCCATTTCCCTCGCAGAGCTTGGTAAAGTCCCTAATTCGATTGCGGTTGCGTATGGGGATAACAAGGTCGCTGGCATTCTCGCTGTCCTGCGTCAGGGCTATATCAACCATCTTGTGACCGATTACCGTACAATTTTACAGATTTTAGAATTGGACGGAGACACTACTTTTTCCAATGAAGTAGAGTGATATGGCTGGTTGATTTATCTTTCATTACTTCATTAACTGGTCTTGCTGTACCCCAGTACTAAAAGGAAGCGACTATAAAAGACTGTATCTAAAACATCAGGCAGTGTCTGGTTTTAGATACAGTTTTTTATAGTCTGTCAAAAATAAGATGATTTTATTGTGTGGTAAAACGAATAGCGCTCGTGTCAAAGCCTCTTTGGTTCATGTGTTAGATTTTCTATTTTGCCGTAGCTGTTGTGGACGGTGCTCGCTTATGGATATGGTAAGTTATTTCTCTTTAAAATACATTATTTAGACAATCTATAACGGAGTTATTACCAAAATACAAGTCTATTATAGATTGTTTGTATAGTGCTTTTAAAGTAAGGGGGGCATGTATTTTAAAGGAACGAGTTGATTAATCAACTCATTCCTTTTTGTTCTTTTTATTTTCTAAGTAATTATATACAACGTATGACGAGGTCGTTATTGCAATGCTATTCCACCATTTAAAAGGTATGGTGAATATTTTACTTAAGATAAAGCTAATACTGAGAGTTAGTATATTTCCAAGTACTAAGTATAAAAAATATTTATTTTTTATCATAATTTTTAAAAGTTAATACGACCATTGTTTGGGACAGCATCTCTTGCATCCCATTGTTGAGCTAGATAAGTGCCTGGAGAAAGTAAGTTCATAGCGAAATCTATAAATACACTGTTTACTATCCAACCTCCCAGATATTTGGCCACTGCTGACCGAATAGCACTTTTAACAGCATGTTTACCTTTGACTTGAATCAGACTTGCGAGACCTGCAGTAGTTCCTCCTAAGGCTAAAGAAATTGCTGTATCTAAAGCTGCACCCATTTGATTAACGGTTATTCCTTGCCACGCTGATCTAAAGGGAGAGTAAGTTTGTGGTAATGTATAATCTCCTTGAAGTTGGCGTTCTATCACCTCTTTAATCCATTCTTTTGAAACGTCTTGATGTAAACTTTGAATTTTGTTTGCAAGTGTGTTAATTTCTTCTTCTGTTAAGGAGGTGGCGGGGGTAATATCTGTATTTTCTACGGCAGTTTGTGTCATTTGTTCAGAAGCATAGGCTATTGAAATACTAGGTATTGTTGATATACCCAATATGATTGATGTTAGAAGAAATGAAATAAATTTTATTGATTTTTTCATGTTTTTACTCCTTCATTTTGAAGTAATTATAGTGTTATTGTTAGTTATCTGTCTGACAAGAATTTCAAATAATATTGTTTTCCATTTTTTGCCTTTCTAATTTAAAACTCTGTCATCGCTTTCATTGTATAACTTTTAGTAGTGGAAGTCAAGATGATATAATCATTTAAGTTTATGTTTTTATTACTTTGTTAACCCATCTTGTTGAATTTCAGTTCTACTCGCGATTTCATTGCCTAGTCAGATTTTCTAATTTGCCGTAGCCGTTGCGGACTGTGTTCGCTTACGGATAAGCCTATCTCTAAATATAGTCATTTCGTTTATCTTTTTATTACTTCGTTAACTGGTCTTGTGTAATTGAACTTGGACTAAGCACTGTGTGAAAAAGAGACGCAACTGTTGCAACTTTAGTTGCTTACAGGTGTGGCTCCCTTTAGGGATAAATCTTCCTGCCTCCAAAGGTATGGGATACCTTTGGAGGCAGGAAATAGAAGTTTGCGAAGCAAATTCTCCCTAGTCTCTGCGTCAGATTTCCTAATTTTCATTCGGTTTTTTAACGGCTTCACATCTTAATTGAACACGCCCTAAACTCTGTGCGAAAAAGATAAATCTTCCTAGAGTCTGATGACTCTGCGTCAGATTTCCTATTTTCGCTTTGAGTTTTTAACGGGCTTTGTATCTTGATTCTGCACAAAAGTAGCAATAAAAATTAAAAGGCACAAATGTATTGACGAGTGTTTGTCTTGGTGATATAGTATAAATGAAAGCGCTTAACAAACAAAAATAAGAGGTGAAAAAATGGAAGTGATTGTACCTGATCAGATTATTATGGGCTTGATTTTGAATGCAGGAGATGCTAAACAGCATATTTATCAGGCATTGCATCATGCTAAGCAAGGAAGATTTGCAGAGAGTGAAAACGAGATGGCGCTGGCTGATACAGCCTTGTTAGAAGCTCATAATCTGCAGACCCAGTTTTTGGCTCAGGAAGCGGGAGGCACAAAGGCGGACATCACAGCCTTGTTTGTCCATTCGCAGGACCATCTCATGACCAGTATTACAGAGATCAATCTGGTTAAAGAACTTATTGAATTAAGAAAAGAATTAGCAAGTTAGTATTAGGAGAAATAAAATGGTAAAAATTGGATTATTTTGTGCAGCAGGATTTTCAACAGGGATGCTTGTCAATAATATGAAAATAGCGGCAAAAGAGGCAGGCGTTGATGTAGAGATAGAGGCTTTTTCACAGGCGAAGATGGCAGATCATGTTCCTCAATTAGATGTTGCCTTGCTTGGGCCTCAAGTTGCTTATACGCTGGAGAAATCTAAAGCGATTTGCGATCTTCATCAGGTTCCAATCGCCGTCATTCCAATGGCAGACTATGGGATGTTTGATGGAGAAAAAGTGTTACAACTAGCGTTAGACTTGGTGAAATAAAGAAAGGGAGTAGGTCATGGCTAAACTTGATACGACAAAAATCATTGGTCCAATGATGAAGTTTGTCAATATGCGAGGCATCATTGCTCTGAAAGATGGGATGCTAGCGATCTTACCGTTGACGGTGGTTGGGAGTATCTTTCTGATCATGGGGCAACTGCCTTTTGAAGGGTTAAATCAAGCCATAGCAGGCGTATTTGGTGCAGAATGGACAGAGCCTTTTATGCAGGTTTATAATGGAACTTTTGCGATTATGGGCTTGATTTCCTGTTTCTCAATCGGATATTCCTATGCTAAAAACAGTGGTGTAGAGCCTTTACCGGCAGGAGTGCTGTCTTTGTCTGCCTTCTTCATTCTGCTACGATCTTCTTATATCCCTAAGCAGGGAGAGGCAATTGGAGACGCCATTACAAAAGTGTGGTTTGGTGGACAAGGGATTATTGGCGCGATTATTATTGGGTTAGTGGTTGGTGCAATCTATACGCTCTTTGTCCAGCGCCATATTGTCATCAAAATGCCAGAACAGGTACCGCAGGCTATCTCCAAGCAATTTGAAGCTATGATCCCTGCCTTTGTGATTTTCTTGCTCTCAATGATCGTATATCTTATCTCTAAATTGGTGACAGCTGGTGGCACCTTTATTGAGATGATCTATGATGTGCTCCAAGTGCCCCTACAAGGCTTGACGGGTTCGCTGTATGGCGCGATTGGCATTGCCTTTTTCATCTCTTTCTTATGGTGGTTCGGTGTCCATGGACAATCGGTTGTCAATGGCGTTGTCACAGCGTTACTACTATCCAATTTGGATGCCAACAAAGCCATGCTCGCTGCGGGAAACTTATCCGTGGAAGATGGAGCCCATATCGTCACCCAGCAGTTCTTGGATAGTTTTTTAATCATGTCTGGTTCGGGGATTACCTTTGGGATTGTCGTTGCAATGTTATTTGCGGCAAAATCAAAGCAGTACAAAGCCCTAGGAAAGGTTGCAGCTTTTCCAGCCTTATTCAATGTAAATGAACCCGTTGTTTTTGGTTTTCCAATCGTGATGAATCCGGTCATGTTTGTCCCATTTTTAGTGGTTCCAATTTTGGCAGCACTGATTGTGTATAGCGCTATTGCTCTCGGCTTTATGGCACCATTTGCTGGAGTGACCCTGCCTTGGAGTACACCTGCGATTATTTCAGGCTTCATGGTTACCGGTTGGCAGGGGGCAGTGGTGCAGCTCTTGATTTTATTAGTATCTACCCTCGTTTATTTCCCATTCTTTAAGGTGCAGGATGCGATTGCTTGTAGGAATGAAGAGGCGGCTTCTACCTAGAAATGACTGCACAGATGTGCAGATTCGAGTGTATTTGTCAGACTTCCCTCTTACTGATTGACAATAGGGAGTAGAAAAAGTACAATTTACTTACAAACGAAACAAAAATATTTGCGAAAGAAATGTAAATATCATGAAAACAAGGGTAGAAGTTGCGAGCACCAGCATTAAAACAGAGTATTTTGGCAATCTAACAGAACGGATGAACAAGTATCGGGAGGATGTTCTCAATAAAAACCCCTATATCGATGCAGAGCGTGCGGTTCTGGTGACCAAGGCCTATCAGGAGCATAAGGAAAAGCCGAATGTCTTAAAGCGTGCGTATATGTTGAAGGAAATCTTGGAGAATATGACGCTCTATATCGAAGATGAGACAATCATTGTCGGCAACCAAGCCTCCTCAAACAAAGACGCCCCTATTTTCCCTGAATATACCTTGGAATTTGTTTTAAATGAATTAGACTTATTTGAAAAACGGGATGGTGATGTCTTTTACATCACAGAAGAGACCAAAGAGCAGTTGCGGAGTATCGCTCCTTTCTGGGAAAAGAATAATCTACGTTCGAGAGCCGGTGTCTTGCTTCCTGAAGAGACCAAGGTCTATATGGAGACAGGCTTCTTCGGAATGGAAGGAAAGATGAACTCAGGTGATGCTCATCTAGCAGTCAATTACCAAAAGTTGTTGGAATATGGTTTGAAAGGCTTTGAAGAAAAGGCAAGGACTGCAAAGGCAGCCTTGGACTTGACGGATCCAGCAAGTATTGACAAGTACCATTTTTACGATTCGATCTTGATTGTTGTTGATGCTGTCAAAGCCTACGCAGAACGCTTTGTCCAACTGGCGAGACAATTAGCCGAGACAGCGGATCCAAAGCGGAAGCAAGAGTTGCTCGACATTGCGGCTATTTGTTCAAAAGTTCCCTATGAACCAGCAACGACATTTGCAGAAGCAGTCCAGTCGGTCTGGTTTATCCAGTGTATCCTCCAGATAGAATCAAATGGGCACTCGCTATCCTATGGTCGCTTTGATCAATATATGTATCCCTATGTAAAGGCTGACTTAGAATCTGGTCGCGAAACGGAAGATAGTATCGTAGAGCGTCTGACAAATCTCTGGATTAAGACGATTACGATCAATAAAGTGCGTAGCCAAGCCCACACATTTTCATCAGCAGGTAGTCCCCTCTATCAGAATGTGACCATCGGAGGCCAGACACGGGATAAGAAAGACGCAGTGAATCCACTGTCCTATCTGGTCTTAAAATCAGTCGCACAAACGCACTTACCACAGCCGAATTTAACCGTTCGCTACCACGCTGGTCTAGACGCTCGGTTTATGAATGAATGTATCGAAGTGATGAAACTCGGATTTGGGATGCCAGCTTTTAATAATGATGAAATCATCATCCCTTCCTTTATTGAAAAGGGAGTGCTGGAAGAGGACGCTTATGATTATAGTGCGATTGGCTGTGTCGAGACTGCTGTTCCCGGTAAATGGGGCTATCGTTGTACAGGTATGAGCTACATGAACTTTCCAAAGGTGCTTCTCATCACTATGAATGATGGGATTGATCCAGCTTCTGGCAAACGTTTTGCACCAGGCTTTGGATACTTCCGAGATATGAAGAGTTTTGATGAACTGCAAGTTGCTTGGGATAAAACACTGCGCTATCTGACTCGGATGAGTGTGGTGGTTGAAAATGCAATCGATCTTTCGCTTGAGAGAGAAGTGCCAGATATTCTTTGCTCTGCCTTGACAGACGACTGTATTGGACGAGGCAAACACCTTAAAGAGGGTGGCGCCATCTATGATTATATTTCAGGATTGCAGGTTGGGATTGCAAACCTATCAGATTCGCTAGCTGCGATTAAGAAACTGGTCTTTGAAGAAGAGCGCTTGACACCAGCGGAGCTTTGGCATGCCTTAGAGACAGATTATGCAGGCGAACGTGGTAAAGAAATCCAGGAGATGTTGATTTATGAAGCTCCTAAATACGGCAATGATGATGATTATGCAGACCAATTGATACGAGATGCTTACGACATCTATGTAGATGAGATTGCCAAATATCCAAACACGCGTTATGGTCGAGGTCCTATCGGTGGTATACGCTATTCTGGAACCTCTTCTATTTCCGCAAATGTCGGTCAAGGTCGGGGAACCCTAGCTACACCAGACGGTCGAAATGCAGGGACACCATTAGCAGAGGGCTGTTCTCCAGCCCATAATATGGACAAAAAAGGTCCGACTTCTGTCTTGAAGTCTGTTTCAAAATTACCAACGAATGAAATTGTCGGTGGCGTTCTGCTCAATCAAAAGGTGAACCCACAGACACTAGCGAAAGACGAGGATAAGGAAAAGTTGATTGCCCTGCTTCGTGCCTTCTTTAATCGCCTCCATGGTTATCACATTCAATATAATGTTGTGTCGCGGGAGACGTTGATCGATGCGCAAAAACATCCAGAAAAACATCGGGATTTAATCGTCCGCGTAGCAGGATATTCAGCCTTCTTCAACGTTCTTTCCAAAGCGACACAAGACGATATTATTGGGCGGACGGAACACACATTGTAAAAGAGGTTTTATATGGAATTTATGCTTGATACAGTAAATCTTGATGACATTAAAAAATGGGCGAAGATTCTCCCGCTTGCGGGAGTGACTTCAAATCCTACTATTATAAAAAAAGAGGGGCAACTCAACTTTTTTACACGCATTCAAGAGATACGAGAAGTAAACGGTCCCTCGACTTCTATCCATGTTCAAGTAGTAGCAAGAGATTATGAGGGGATTCTGTGCGACGCACGTAAGATTCGTCAAGAGGCAGGAGAGGACATCTATATCAAAGTTCCTGTCACGACAGACGGATTGGCGGCGATAAAGGTCTTGAAAGAAGAGGGAATGCGGGTTACTGCCACGGCTATCTATACTACCTTTCAAGGCTTACTAGCCATAGAGGCTGGGGCAGACTATCTTGCCCCTTACTACAACCGAATGGAGAATATGAACATTGATCCAGAAGAAGTCCTCTGCCAATTGGCACAAGCGATTGAACGCACAGGATCTTCTAGCAAGATTTTAGCGGCATCTTTCAAAAATGTCGGACAGGTGAACCGTGCCTTTGCTTGTGGGGCACATGCCATTACGGCAGGCTGTGATGTCTTTGAGGCAGCCTTTGCAATGCCTGCCATTAGCAAGGCAGTGGATGATTTTGCAAATGACTGGCAGGCGGCACAAGGACAGGATCATATTTGAGAGCAGAGGAGGTAATGTATGAGAATATTTGCAAGCCCATCTCGATATATTCAAGGAGAAAATGCCCTATTTGAAAATGTGCGCTATATGTTGGAATTAGGGAGCCGACCACTCTTGCTGTGTGATACTCTTGTCTTAGAGTTGGTAGGAGAGAGATTCATTTCCTACTTGACCTGTTATGGCATGCGGGTATTCCATACAGCCTTCAAGGGAGAGGCTTCTGAAAATGAAATCAAGCGTGTCGTTGCCCTTGCAGAGGAGCATCAAGCAGACATGATTATCGGTCTAGGGGGTGGCAAGACCATTGACAGTGCAAAGGCGATTGCGGATATCCTAGGGTTGCCGGTTACCATTGCCCCAACCATTGCGTCGACAGATGCGCCGACCTCCGCCCTGTCTGTCATTTATACGGATGAGGGAGCCTTTGAGAAATATATCTTCTATGCCAAGAATCCCGACCTCGTTTTAGTCGATTCAACCGTTATCGCAGCGGCACCGAAACGTCTGCTGGCATCCGGTATTGCAGATGGCTTGGCGACTTGGGTCGAAGCGCGTGCGGTTCAGCGGGCGAATGGAACAACTATGCTTGGCAAAGGGCAAAGTCTGGCTGCTATTGCAATTGCTAAACAGTGTGAGCAAACCCTATTTGCGGACGGATTAGAAGCGATCAAATCCTGCGAGCAACAGGTGGTGACACCAGCTTTAGAAAATGTCATTGAGGCCAACACCTTGCTTAGTGGACTTGGCTTTGAAAGTGCGGGTTTAGCGGCTGCGCATGCGATTCATAATGGTTTCACGGCACTGACAGGAGACATCCATCATTTGACACATGGAGAAAAAGTAGCATACGGAACCTTGGTACAGTTATTCCTTGAAGAATGTCCTCCAGAGGAATTGAATCGCTATATTCAGTTCTATCAAGCGCTTGGAATGCCAACGACCTTGGCAGAGTTGCATTTGGAGAATGCCCATTATGATGATTTGCTTCGGGTTGGTCAACAGGCGACCGTCGAAGGGGAGACCATTCATCAAATGCCCTTTACTATTTCAGCAGAGGATATTGCTCAGGCAATCCTTGCGGTGGATCGGTATGTGAAAAACTTGGATCAGTCCTTGTCCTGATCTAGGAGTGGGAGTTATTCGTAGCAAATATAGTCGCTTCGTTTTTGAACACGGCTAAACCTTTGCGCGAAGTTAAAATCCGCCGATTAGAGCTACTTACTCATGTGCTTGATTGAACAATTTTAAATAGGCTAGGACGAAAGTCCTAGCCTATTCTGATAAACATCATGTAGATACCCAAAAAAGTAAACAAGTAAGCGAAGCGCAGGCTATCCTGACCTAGGCTGAATCTAACGTTTGAAGAGTGTGCGTAGTGCGAATGAGCCGAAAACGAGACTAGCTATGAATAAGGAGAGGGGAGTTGGCTGAATGGTTTTGATTGAAATCAGGTTCCAAATCGGTTCAAGAATGACCATCAGACCAAGAGCAATGAAAAAAAGGATAGCGAAGCTTGGTTTTCATCTTCTGATTTATGATGAGGGGAAAGGAAAAGAAATTGACAAAAGTTGACAGGCGGATCACGGGGTTTAGTTGAGGAAGCAAGAGCAGAGTGAGAGCAAATGCTCCACAGAGGAGGGCGTTTGAGAGACAAAAAGCCTCCCAATAGTACAATAGTTCTTTTTTCATAGGGTCACCACTTTTTTCTTTAGTGCAGCGCTTTCAAAGATGAAAATCAAGAATTTCCAGTATTTCTGTCCAATCTCCTGCTGCAAATGCGCTAGAACATGATATAATAGAGCTATCATACAAAATTGGAGAGAAACAGTTATGACCTTTTATCATCATGGCGTGATTGAGCCCAAGTGGCAAAAATACTGGGCGGAACATCACACCTTCAAAACAGGTACGGATAAAGAAAAGCCAAACTTTTATGCCCTTGATATGTTTCCTTATCCAAGTGGAGCAGGGCTTCACGTTGGGCATCCAGAAGGATACACTGCAACAGACATCTTGAGCCGTTACAAGCGCGCTCAAGGCTACAATGTCCTTCACCCAATGGGCTGGGATGCTTTTGGCTTGCCTGCGGAACAATATGCTATGGATACGGGAAATGACCCGGCAGTATTTACCGAGCAGAATATTGCGAATTTCAAACGCCAAATCAATGCGCTTGGATTTTCTTATGATTGGGATCGAGAGGTCAACACCACAGATCCTAACTACTACAAGTGGACCCAGTGGATTTTCACGAAACTCTACGAAAAAGGCTTAGCCTATGAAGCTGAAGTGCCTGTAAACTGGGTGGAGGAGCTTGGAACAGCCATTGCCAATGAAGAAGTCCTGCCTGACGGAACTTCAGAGCGTGGTGGCTATCCAGTTGTCAGAAAACCTATGCGCCAGTGGATGCTCAAAATCACGGCTTATGCAGAACGCTTGCTCAATGACTTAGAAGACTTGGACTGGCCAGAGTCTATTAAGGACATGCAGCGGAACTGGATTGGAAAATCACGCGGCGCGAATGTGACCTTTGCGGTTAAGGGATCAGAAAAAGATTTTACAGTCTTTACAACACGCCCTGACACCCTTTTTGGAGCGACCTTTGCGGTACTAGCGCCTGAGCATGAATTGGTGGAGTCCATTACGACAGCTGAACAAGCTGAAGTGGTGGCAGACTACAAACATCAAGCTAGTCTCAAATCCGACCTTGCTCGAACCGACCTTGCTAAGGAAAAAACAGGTGTCTGGACAGGTGCCTATGCCATAAACCCTGCAAATGGTCAAGAAATTCCGATTTGGATTGCTGACTACGTGCTTGCAAGCTATGGTACGGGTGCTGTTATGGCAGTACCTGCGCACGATAGTCGCGACTGGGAATTTGCCAAAGCCTTTGACCTACCGATTGTCGCAGTTATTGAAGGAGGCGATGTTGAGCAGGAGGCCTACGCAGAGGACGGTCTGCACATTCATTCTGATTTCCTCAACGGTTTTTACAAGGCAGAGGCAATCGAGAAGATGATTGCCTGGCTGGCAGCAAATGGTGTCGGTGAAGAAAAAGTAACCTATCGTCTACGTGACTGGCTCTTTAGCCGTCAGCGGTATTGGGGAGAGCCAATCCCGATCATTCATTGGGAAGACGGGACGTCAACGGCTGTTCCAGAAGAAGAATTGCCACTTGTCTTGCCAAAGACAACCGATATTAAGCCGTCCGGTACCGGAGAAAGCCCGCTTGCTAATGTGACGGACTGGCTGGAAGTGACCCGTGAAGATGGTGTCAAGGGGCGTCGCGAGACCAATACCATGCCACAATGGGCAGGTTCAAGCTGGTACTACCTCCGCTATATTGATCCGCACAATACAGAAAAATTAGCAGACCAAGACCTACTAAAGGCATGGTTGCCAGTCGATATCTATATCGGTGGGGCAGAACATGCAGTGCTCCACCTGCTCTATGCGCGTTTCTGGCATAAATTCCTCTACGATATTGGTGTAGTGCCGACCAAGGAGCCGTTCCAAAAGCTCTTTAACCAAGGTATGATTTTAGGAACGAGCTACCGTGATAGCCGTGGTGCTCTTGTTGCGACGGACAAGGTTGAAAAGCGTGACGGTTCATTTTTCAATATTGAAACAGGAGAAGAGCTGGAACAAGCGCCTGCTAAAATGTCTAAGTCCCTCAAAAACGTGGTGAATCCAGATGATGTGGTAGCCCAATACGGTGCCGATACCCTTCGGGTCTATGAAATGTTTATGGGGCCACTTGATGCATCTATTGCTTGGAGCGAGGAAGGGTTGGAAGGTAGCCGTAAATTCCTTGACCGCGTCTATCGCTTGATCAGCTCAAAAGAAATCGTTGCAGAAAACAATGGCAATTTGGACAAGGTGTATCATGAAACGGTCAAAGCTGTAACAGAGCAGATTGAAACGCTCAAGTTTAATACAGCCCTTGCCCAGTTGATGATTTTTGTAAATAGTGCCAACAAGGAAGAAGTGCTTTATGCCGAATACGCCAAAGGCTTTATCCAGTTAATCGCTCCATTTGCGCCACACTTGGCAGAAGAACTCTGGCAAATGGTCACTGGCTCAAACGACGGTATTTCCTATGTTCCGTGGCCGAGCTATGACGAATCTTTCTTGATAGAAGACGAGATCGAAATCGTTGTGCAGATTAAGGGGAAAGTCCGCGCCAAGCTCGTAGTAGCAAAAGATTTACCACAAGAAGAGTTGCAGGCTCTTGCGCTAGCTGATGCCAAGGTGCAAGCAGAGTTGCTGGACAAGGAAATCGTCAAAGTAATCGTTGTCCCTAATAAACTGGTGAATCTAGTAGTGAAGTAATGAATGACGTAGGAGATTGAAAAATGAAAGAAGAAAAGTTTAAAGGATTCTGGGGACTTTTTCTAATTGGCTTAATTGCCATTTTGCTAGTAGTTAGCTATGCCTTTATCACTTATGTTCAGACAGATCTGACGACCCTCCAGCGCAAGGGCTTGATTTATAAAGCGGACACCAGTCATGGAGAAACAATGATAAATGTGTCTTTTATCATTCCAGAGGCGATTGGAGAGTTGGAAAATGGGCATCAATTGTATCTGATTGGTGATGAATCAAGAAATTTGCTGGGCTTAGAAACCAAGAAAGATGAACCACTCGTAAAAGAGATGATTGCCCAAGGGGAAAACTTATCGCAAAATCCGAAGCCTTTAGCAGTCTATGCTTACCAGTTGGGAAGGGATACAGAGGCGGAGATTCAAGACTATCGTGCCTATATCGTTAACTTCTTTGCAGGTAGTGAGATAGAGCAAGATGTTCTTTCTCACTCCTATGTTTCCCTTGTAAGAGTACAAAATGATAGGCTTCAGGCAGGAATAGCCTTACTTGTAGGGGGAGGTTTTGGTCTTTTATTTCTTTACTCGGCGGTCGGACGCTTTCGGGCAAACGGTCGTGCCTATCAAGAACTGTACACTGTTTATCCAGAGTTGCTTGGAAGGCTTGAGCAAGCAGTATCAGAGGCAAACTGGACAAATCCTGAATTAAAGATTGCCGTCTATAAGAACCATCTCTTCACCTATCAGGGCGGTTTTTATCTAGTCGACCTAGCAGAGGTGGAGAGGATCTACCATTATGAGGTGAGAAGTAAAGCCTACGGTCTGATTACGACCTCGCGTTCGTCATTTCTTTCTATTGCGAAGAGAGATAGCAAAAAGATCCACCAGCTCCAGTTCAAAAACAAAGGCAAGCACACAGATGAGATGCTCCACCCCCTCTTTGAGTACCTATTGGAGCACTTTCCTGCTATCCAAGTAGGATATGATAAATAATACTATTTGAAAATCAAAACGAAAGAAATAAAGACTTGGGCTTTAGTCTTTCGATCAGTAGCTTAAAAAGTAGCCGCGACTGTTCAGCCTTAGCTGATGACAGTTGCGGCTCTTTTGTTTGCGAGGTTTTAGCTCGAGTTCGATTACACAAGATACAAGGGCATTTGACACGAGTTTCACTCGTTCCATCTCTAACCTTCAACAGTCTATTCCCAGACTGTTTGACACGAGCGTTGCTCGTTTTATCTCCCACCTCCCACAGTCTATCCCTAGACTGTGGGAGCAACTCCTAGACAAAATAGGCGGCCGAACAGAAGCTTTAGCTTCGTAGTGAGACCCCCACAAAGGCAACTAGATTGGCGTGTTAGCGGCAATCAGATGCCTACTGTGATGTTTTCTAAGGTTGCTCAACTTTCTGACTACGCTTTGTCAGTGAGTTGTAGCCCGAGTTCAATTACACAAGACATGTGTCAGATGGTTATGGCGTATAAATTTTACTAATCACGGTGATAGAAAAAATGTATTGGTCAAGAAGCAGGGAGCGTGGTATGATAAAAAAACATTGTATACAATAAAAACCAAAAAGAGGCGATTGTCAACTGTCTGGGAGATAGGATTAGCAAAATGAATCTCCTATAAGTTGAAGCTAGTTGATAACTAGACAAGTGATTGATAAGAAAAGTATGATAGAGGGAGGGTGTCATGGAATACAGTACAAAAGCGGTTCATGGTCAAGTGGATGATACAGGAAAAGGTGCAGTGACCTATCCTGTCTATCTTTCCTCTACCTTTTTACAAGAGGATGTCAATCAATTTGCTGATTTTGTATATAGTAGAAGTGCCAATCCAACACGGGCTAGCTTAGAACAACAAGTAGCGGATCTTGAGGGGACTAGCTATGCTCTAGCAACTGCAACAGGAATGGCTGCGACAGCCCTTGCCTTTGAATTGTTAAACAGTGGTGATCGGATTCTCTTATCTGATAATGTCTACGGTGGGACTTGGCAATTTGTGAACGAACTTTTTGAAGGTCGTAACCTGTCTTATGAACTGGTATCTGATTTTAATCACTATGATTTTTCACAGCTTGATCCGAGTGTTAAGGCGATTTTCCTAGAAACGCCAACCAATCCCTTGCTCCATGTAACAGACCTGAAAGATGCAATTGGTCGCGCCAAGGCACAAGGTTTGCTAGTGATTGTGGACAATACCTTTATGACCTCTTATTTGCAACGACCACTGGAGTTTGGGGCAGATATTGTCGTCTATTCGGCGACCAAATACTATGCAGGTCATTCGGATATATTGGCAGGTCTGGTTGTCACCAATCGGGAGGATCTCTATTCTGAGCTGAAACGGGCGCATAAGTTGCTCGGAGCCGTTCTTAGCCCTTTTGATGCCTTTCTTTTGTCAAGAGGGATCAAGACCTTAGCCCTGCGGTTAGACAAGCACCAGGAAAATGCCCAGCTGATAGCAGAATACCTAGCTCGCCAAGAGGGGGTTCAAGTATATTATACAGGTCTTTCAGATCATCCTGGTCATAGGATTCAAGAGCGTCAGGCAGGCGGACATGGTGGTGTTCTATCTTTCCTATTAAATGAAGAAGTGTATGATTTGGAGCGCTTTGTCAAATCCTTAAAACTCTTTGGCTTTGCGGTCAGTTTGGGTGGTGTTGAGTCCTTGATTTGTCGTCCAGCAAGTATGACCCATGAGTCTTACAGTAAGGACTTGCAGGAGCGCATTGGTATCTATGAGAATTTGTTCCGCTTGGCAGTCGGCATTGAAGCCGTTAAGGACTTGATTGATGATTTAGAAAATGCCTTTCATCAGGCTAGAAAATAAGGGGAAATACAATGAAAAAGTTAGTAGTATGGATAGCAGGAATTGTCGCAAGTGTAGCGCTTGTCGCATGCAGTGCTCCTGCGCAAAAACAAGGAGAAAGCACAGCTTCTTTACTTGAACAGATCAAGGACAAAGGTGTCTTGAAAGTCGGAACAGAAGGAACCTATGCTCCGTATTCCTACCATGATGAGAGTGGAAAACTGGTAGGGTACGATGTTGAAGTAGCCGAAAAAGTAGCTGAAAAGCTAGGTGTAAAGGCAGAATTTCTCGAAACAGAGTGGGATTCGATGATTGCAGGGCTTGATGCAGGACGTTTTGATGTCATTGCGAATCAAGTCGGTGTGACAGATGAGCGCAAGGAAAAATACGATTTTTCAACGCCCTACACCTATATCTACGGGGCTTTAATCACACTGAAAGATGATACGACCATCACATCCTTTGCTGATATTAAAGGAAAAAAATCAGCCAATAGTTTGACCAGTAACTGGGCAGAAGTTGCCAAAAGTCAAGGGGCAGAAATTATCGGTGTTGACGGCTTCCAACAAGCGATTGAATTGTTGACGACAAAACGTGTGGATGTGACTATCAATGATAATGTAGCCTATCTTGACTACATCAAGCAGCATCCAGAAGCACCAGTCAAAGTAGCCGCCCTATCAGAAGATGCACAAGAAACAGCACTTCCAGTTGTAAAAGGCAATGAAAGTCTGGTGAAAGCGATCGATCAGGCCTTGAAAGAGTTGGCAGATGAGGGTGTCTTGACGGAATTATCCAAGAAGTATTTTGGTGATGATGTTTCACAAGTGAAAAAATAGAGGTCATTATGACAGATAGATTATGGCAGATTATTCTTGATTCGTTTAGCCAGATATTGATACCAGGGTTGTTAGTGACGATTCCGCTAACAATCCTCTCTTTCGTGTTTGGCCTAGTGATTGCAGTGCTGACAGCCTTGGTGCAAATCGCCCGAATTCCAGTATTGAGACAGCTTGCTCGGTTTTATATTTGGCTTATTCGTGGTACTCCTCTCTTGGTACAACTCTATGTGATTTTCTATGGTTTACCGAGTTTGGGGCTGGTACTAGATGCCTTTCCGTCAGCTATTTTTGTTTTTTCGGTTAATACAGGAGCGTATGCAGCGGAGACGATTCGGGCATCGATCGAATCCGTTCCTAAAGGACAGTTAGAAGCAGGCTATTGCGTAGGGATGACCTTCTCGCAAACCATGCGGCGCATTGTGCTACCCCAAGCCTTTCGGGTTGCCTTTCCTCCCCTGTCTAATTCTTTGATCAGTCTGGTCAAAGATACATCCTTAGCAGCCAACATTACTGTTTTAGAGATGTTTATGGCAACCCAGCAGATTGCAGCAAGAACCTATGAACCCTTTGCCCTGTATTGTGAGGTTGGCTTGATTTACTTACTGTTCTCAACGGTTTTGACCAAGTTACAAGCCTATGGTGAAAAGAAGTTGAAAGTCTATTAAGGGGGTAAGATGATAGAAGTACAGAAGATAAATATGTCCTTTGGCACGACCAAGGTCTTGCAGGATGTAGACTTGCAGGTGGAACAAGGGACGGTGACCGTTATTCTAGGTCCGTCAGGGTCAGGAAAGACGACCCTGTTACGCTGTATGAATTTTTTAGAGCGAGCAGACAGTGGTCGCTTTGTATTCGGAGAAAGAAGCTATGATTTGGCACAGATTCGCCCGAAAGAAATAGGGGAAATTCGCAAACGTACAGGCTTTGTCTTTCAAAACTATAACCTCTTTGCCAATAAAACAGCCTTGGAAAATGTGACCGAGGGTCTGATAATGGCGCAAGGGTATAGCAAGGCAGAGGCAGTTGCGATTGGGCAGCAAGCACTGGATAAGGTGGGGCTTGCAGAGAAATACCATGCCTATCCTAGTGAGTTATCAGGTGGGCAGCAACAAAGGGTAGGGATTGCGCGTGCTATTGCTAGTAATCCAGCTGTTATCTACTTTGATGAGCCGACATCAGCCCTTGATCCAGAGCTGATCGGTGGTGTCTTGCAGGTCATGGTTGAGCTGGCAAAAGAAGGCATGACTATGGTTGTAGTGACCCATGAGATGAGCTTTGCTCGTGAGGTAGCTGATCGAGTAGTCTTTATGGAAAATGGTCAGATTGTCGAGCAAGGAAGTCCTGAAGAAATCTTTGATTCTCCTAAGGAAGAGCGCACAAAGCAGTTCCTGTCTCGGATTCACCCCTAGTTGGAGCATTCTGCTTTTTTTGCTATAATACTGACATGGAAATGAAAAATAGTTATAGTCAGGAAGAAAAAGAGTATTTTATGCGTCAAGCCTTGAAAGAGGCAGAGCGCTCTTTGGACAAAGATGAGATTCCGATTGGTTGTGTCATTGTCAAAGACGGTGTGATTATCGGACGGGGACACAATGCGCGCGAGGAGTACAATCAGGCGATTCTGCATGCAGAAGTGATGGCTATTCAAGAAGCCAATCGGCAAGAAGAAAATTGGCGCCTACTTGATACGACCCTGTTTGTGACCATTGAGCCTTGTGTCATGTGTAGTGGCGCAATCGGTCTAGCTCGGATTCCGCAGGTCATCTACGGCGCTCCCAACCAGAAATTTGGGGCTGCAGGTAGCCTCTACAATATCTTAGAGGACGAACGGCTCAATCACCGTGTCGTAGTTGAGGCAGGTATTTTAGAGGAAGAATGTGCTGCTATCATGCAGAATTTTTTCCGTCAAGGACGTGAGAAAAAGAAGGCGCTGAAGCAGGGGGAGCTTTCAGTGACACTAGATGAGAATAGTTGCACAATCTGAATTTTATGATATAATACTAAGTGGAGCAACATCAGTGCGTGAAGCGGGTCAGGGGAGGAATCCAGCAGCTCTAAGCGATTTCGGGTGTGTGCTCTTTTTGTTTATGTTACTGTAATATAGCCATTTAGTTTATATTTTTATTACTTCGTTAACTCGTCTTGCTGTACTATTGAGAAAAGTTACACTTTTCTTATCTATCACTTGAAATAGTTATCAACTAGACAACTACCTGCGACTTTTAACGAAAACTTCGTTTTCTTCATTTCCCACCTCAAACAGTCTCTCCCCAGACTGTTTGAGCTAGTACTAAAAATAAACTAAACGGCTATACATAGAAGATAAACTAAATGGTTATCACAGTCAGACCAAGACTGTCTGATTGCTGCCAGTTGTTTCGATATGAGAGGCTAGAGAAAAGGAAGAGAGTATGGAGTTTCCCTTAATTTCAGTTATTGTCCCTATCTATAAGGTAGAAGCCTATATCGAGAAGTGCCTCACCAGTATCATGGCACAGACCTATGAGCGCCTAGAAGTCATTTTGGTTGATGATGGTAGTCCAGACCAAAGTATGGAAAAGGCTAAACGCTTGACAAAAAAAGACAATCGATATATATATATATATATATATATATATATATAAGGAAAATGGTGGCTCGTCATCTGCGCGCAATGCAGGTCTAGATGTAGCGACAGGAGAATACGTCGTTTTTGTTGATTCAGATGATTTTTTATTTGAGGATAGTATAGAGCGCTTGTATCATGCCATCCGCTTGCTAGATAAAAAACTGGCGATTGCAGATTTTTGTCGTTTTAAAGAGGGGACATTCTCTTTCCCTCATTCACAGAGTATCGGGGTGACGATGTTTGATTCAGCAACCGTCTTGGATAAAATGAATCACAGCCTGTTCAATTATATGAATTTTACCTCCTCTTGTGGCAAGATATTTAAAAGGGAGCTGTTTGATGATATTCGTTTTCCGCTTGGAAAAACATGTGAGGACAGCTTTATTTTGTGGAAGCTCTATCTAAAAGCAGAGCAGCTTATCTACTTTGAACATCCTCTTTATGTATACAGGGACACCCCAAACAGTGTTATGAACTCCTACAATCTGTCCCAACTAGATAGTATTGAGGCGCTGGAAGAAAAGATTCAGAAGATGGAGGAATTAGGGTATCCGCTCCAGTCGACCCTAGTATTTTATCGAGATCATTTACAGTGGCATATTGGGATGTTGGAAAAGATGGGGTTTGAGCAGGAAAAAGAAGCACTTTGTAGCAAGCTAGAGAAATTAGTAAATGGGCAGCATGGCGATTTATTTAGATAACCTGTCATTTCGTCGCTTCATAGGTATAAAATGTAAACGTTTTAAAGTGGGAAAATGACTTGATAAAATAATCGTAAAGCGTTATCATTAGCTATATAGAAAAAATGGAGGATTTACAATGGCACATATCCAATTTGATTATTCAAAAGTGTTGGGACAATTCGTTGCTCCAGCAGAATTGAACTTTTTACAAAGCCAAGTGACAGCACTCGATGCAGACTTGCGTAAGGGTACTGGAGCAGGAGCCGAGATGCTTGGCTGGCTTGATTTACCAGAAAACTATGACAAAGAAGAATTTGCTCGTATTAAAGAAGCAGCAGCAAAAATCCAATCAGATAGCGATGTCTTGGTGGTGATTGGAATCGGTGGTTCTTACCTCGGTGCAAAAGCGGCGATTGACTTTTTAAATACTTCTTTTGTAAACTTGCAAAGTAAGGAAGAGCGCAAAGCGCCACAAATCTTGTATGCGGGAAATTCAATCTCTTCTAGCTACTTGGCTGATTTGGTAGAGTATGTAGCAGATAAAGATTTTTCAGTAAATGTGATTTCAAAATCAGGTACGACTACTGAACCTGCGATTGCTTTCCGTGTCTTTAAAGAATTGCTCGTGAAAAAATATGGTCAAGAAGAGGCGAACAAACGCATCTACGCAACAACTGACCGTGAACGCGGAGCTGTTAAGGTAGAAGCGGACGCAAATGGTTGGGAAACATTCGTGGTTCCAGATAATGTCGGCGGTCGTTTCTCCGTTTTGACAGCAGTAGGATTGCTTCCGATTGCAGCATCAGGAGCGGATATTACAGCACTTATGGAGGGAGCAAACGCAGCTCGCAAGGACTACGCTTCTGATAAGATTGCAGAAAATGAAGCCTACCAATACGCGGTTGTGCGGAATATCCTTTACAGAAAAGGCTATGTGACTGAAATCTTGGCAAACTATGAACCTTCCTTGCAATACTTTAGCGAATGGTGGAAGCAATTGGCTGGTGAATCAGAAGGCAAGGATCAAAAAGGTATTTATCCAACTTCAGCGAACTTCTCAACTGACTTACATTCACTCGGTCAGTTTATCCAAGAGGGGTATCGTAACCTTTTTGAAACAGTGATCCGTGTTGATAAACCAAGGAAAAATATCTTGATTCCAGAAATGGCAGAAGATTTGGACGGTCTTGGCTACCTTCAAGGCAAAGATGTTGACTTTGTAAACAAGAAAGCAACTGACGGTGTACTTCTTGCCCATACGGATGGTGGTGTGCCAAATATGTTTGTCACTCTTCCACAACAAGATGAATTTACACTCGGTTACACAATCTACTTCTTTGAGCTTGCGATTGCCCTTTCAGGTTACCTCAATGGTGTGAATCCATTTGACCAACCAGGAGTAGAAGCCTACAAGAAGAATATGTTTGCCCTTCTTGGCAAACCAGGATTTGAAGAGCTTGGAGCAGAATTGAACGCTCGTCTATAATCCTTAATATAGGAAGAATGAACCAGCCAATCGGCTGGTTTTTTGTGCGCTGACACTGGAACGTCAAGGAGCAAAGAAAGGAATCTGGGGTATGAGTTATACAAACTACTTTATACTCCTCTATAAAAATTAAAAACTGGAACTGGCTAAAGCTGAAACAGTTATGTCCCAAAGGGGGTCACACTTGACACGAGTTTCACTCGTTCTATCTCCTATTCTAGGGCGTTGGCTGAAAACCTCCACTGGAGCTTTTTACTCAGCAAGGCGAGTTAAGGACGTCAGATTTTGATTTTTGACGAGTATCACTCGTCAAGATTCCTGATTTTCAGTCGCTTTTTACGCTTCCTATCTTCATTTTGTAGAGTAGAGGTCTTTCAGTCCAAGCGTGAACACATTCCTGTGTTTTATTTGGTCTTTTTGTATGCGCTTGCAAAGAATATAATGAGAGTAGGAAAACAAAAATAAAGAAAGGGAGAAAAAGGAATGGAGATTTTGAATAACATTCTGAATTGGTTCTCGCAAAATATCTTGCAGAATCCAGCCTTCTTCGTCGGACTTCTGGTCCTTATCGGCTATGCTCTTTTGAAAAAGCCAGGGCATGACATCTTTGCAGGCTTTGTGAAAGCAACAGTCGGGTACATGATTTTGAACGTAGCAGCAGGAGGCTTGGTTACTACTTTCCGACCAATTCTTGCAGCGCTCAACTTCAAATTCAATATCGGTGCAGCGGTGATTGACCCTTACTTTGGCTTGACAGCAGCCAATACCAAGGTTCAAGAAATGTTCCCCGATTTTGTTGGAGCAGCGACAACAGCACTCTTGATAGGGTTTGGGATTAACATTTTACTGGTTGCCCTTCGTAAGATTACCAAGGTTCGGACCCTGTTTATCACAGGACACATCATGGTACAACAGGCAGCGACCATCTCACTGATGGTATTATTCCTTATTCCACAGTTGCGCAACGGTTTTGGCGTGACAGCTATCGGGATTATCTGTGGTCTCTATTGGGCAGTCAGCTCTAACTTGACCGTTGAAGCCACTCAACGCTTGACAGGTGGTGGTGGATTTGCCATTGGTCACCAACAACAATTTGCCATCTGGTTTGTCGATAAAGTTGCTGGAAAACTTGGTAAAAAAGAAGAAAACTTGGACAACTTGAAATTGCCAAAATTCTTGTCTATCTTCCACGATACAGTAGTTGCTTCTGCAACCTTGATGCTCGTATTCTTTGGTGCAATTCTCTTAGTCTTAGGCCCAGAAGTGATGGCGAATAAAGAGGTTATTACCTCAGGAACCCCATTCAATCCAGGCAAACAAGACTTCTACATGTATATTATCCAGACAGCCTTTACCTTCTCTGTCTATCTCTTTATCTTGATGCAGGGAGTACGGATGTTCGTTACCGAATTGACCAACGCTTTCCAAGGTATCTCAAGTAAACTTCTTCCAGGGTCCTTCCCTGCGGTGGACGTTGCAGCCTCATACGGTTTTGGCTCTCCGAATGCAGTACTTTCAGGTTTCGCCTTTGGATTGATTGGACAACTTGTTACCATTGTGTTGCTCATTGTCTTTAAAAATCCAGTCCTTATCATTACCGGTTTCGTACCAGTATTCTTTGATAATGCAGCCATTGCGGTCTATGCAGATAAACGCGGTGGCTGGAAAGCAGCGGTTATTCTGTCCTTTATCTCGGGTGTCCTTCAAGTAGCACTCGGTGCTGCCTGCGTTGCCTTACTTGATTTGGCGGCTTACGGTGGCTACCATGGAAATATTGACTTTGAGTTGCCTTGGTTAGGCTTTGGCTATCTCTTCAAAGGGCTTGGTATGATTGGCTATGTTTTAGTCTGCCTATTCTTCCTTGCTATTCCGCAAATTCAATTTGCTAGAGCCAAGGATAAAGAAGCCTATTATCGTGGGGAAGCTCAAGAATAATCCTAGTTTTCAAAAATAATAACAATCCTTATTCAGTCATAATTTAACATTTTTAGAATGCTACTCATGATTTTCAAAGAGTATGCAAAATCATTTAACAGGAGGAACAGAAAATGGTTAAAGTATTAACAGCGTGTGGTAATGGTATGGGATCATCTATGGTGATTAAGATGAAGGTCGAAAATGCCCTTCGCAATCTTGGTCAAAGTGATTTTACGGTTCAGTCTTGTAGTGTAGGTGAGGCAAAAGGTCTTGCGGCAGGGTATGACATTGTGATCGCTTCTATTCATTTGATTGATGAATTGCAGGGACGTACCAATGGAAAATTAGTCGGTCTTGACAACCTCATGGACGACAACGAAATCAAGACAAAATTGCAAGAAGTTCTATAATACCCTCTGATCATAGGCTAGCAATGTTGTGAGGAGTGGGAGAGAAACGTTGTGATTGCGAAGTTTCGATTGTCTCACTCCTTTATTTATAGATGTGGGTTCTAACTTATTGCTGAAGATTGGAAATATAGTCGTTTAGTTTATTTTTAGTACTAGGCAACGAGTCGAAGGTAGTACTGGGGTACAGCAAGACGAGTTAACGAAGTAATAAAAATATAAACTAAATGACTATAAAACGAGTGCAACTCGTGTCAAATGCTCTCATATCTTGTGGAATTGAACTCGGGCTACGAGCTGTGCAAAAAAGATAGTTTTTCCTAGAACTTGTGGTTCTGCGTCAAAACTCCTATTTTTGCTTTGCTCGTTTAACGCCCTCGTATCTTGTTAAAAGGAGAAATTAGATGAATTTGAAGAAAGCTTTTACAGAAAATAAGTCAATCCGTCTTGGTTTGACAGCAGAGACTTGGGAAGAAGCTGTGCGCTTGGCAGTGGATCCCTTAATTGAAAGTGGTGCGGTCACGGAAGAATACTACCATGCCATTATTGAATCAACAAATGAGTACGGCCCTTACTATATCTTGATGCCGGGGATGGCTATGCCTCATGCTCGTCCAGAAGCAGGTGTGGTACGCGATTCTTTCGCCCTTATCACCTTGACAAAGCCAGTTGTCTTTCCAGATGGCAAGGAGGTCAGCGTTCTCTTGACCCTTGCTGCGACGAGTTCAGACATTCATACATCTGTGGCTATTCCGCAAATCATTGCCCTTTTTGAATTGGAAAACTCTATCGAGCGCTTGGTGAATTGTCAGTCCGAAGAGGAAGTCTTTGCCATGGTGGAAGAGTCTAAGAACAGTCCATATCTGGAAGGATTGGATTTGGAATCGTGATAAATCGCGGTGTATAGCCGTTTAGTTTATTTTTAGTACTAGCTCAAACAGTCTGGGGAGAGACTGTTTGAGGTGGGAAATGAAGAAAACGAAGTTTTCGTTAAAAGTCGCAGGTAGTACTGTGGTACAGCAAGATGAGTTAACGAAGTAATAAAAATATAAACTAAATGACTATAGTAGCGTAAAAAAGATACTCTAAGGTAGTGAGTGAACACCTGTATCCTCTCATATAGAGTTTGGATGTATCCAAGATGAAAAACACTCGATTATTACCCAAATACAGAAAGACATAGAAAAGAGATTAGTATGACAAAACATATTCCAAATTTACAGGTTGCCCTCGATCATTCCGATTTGCAGGGTGCGATTAAGGCAGCAGTGTCCGTCGGCCATGAGGTTGATGTGATTGAGGCAGGGACAGTTTGCTTGCTCCAAGTAGGAAGTGAGCTGGTTGAGGTGCTTCGTAGTCTGTTCCCTGATAAAATCATTGTGGCAGATACCAAGTGTGCAGATGCTGGTGGTACAGTTGCGAAAAACAATGCCGTGCGTGGTGCAGATTGGATGACCTGTATCTGTTCAGCAACCATTCCAACCATGAAGGCAGCTTTGAAAGCGATCCAAGAAGTCCGGGGGGGCAAGGGAGAAATCCAAGTGGAACTCTATGGTGATTGGACCTACGAACATGCTCAAATGTGGCTGGATGCAGGAATTTCTCAAGCGATTTATCACCAATCTCGCGACGCCCTTCTTGCAGGCGAAACATGGGGTGAAAAAGACTTGAACAAGGTGAAAAAATTGATTGACATGGGCTTTAGAGTGTCTGTCACAGGGGGACTTGATATTGATACCTTGAAACTCTTTGAGGGAGTGGATGTCTTTACCTTTATCGCTGGTCGTGGCATTACAGAAGCAGCAGACCCTGCAGCGGCAGCGCGTGCCTTTAAGGATGAAATCCGCCGTATTTGGGGGTAGGTTATGGCTAGACCGATTGGAATTTATGAAAAAGCAACGCCTAAGCATTTTACATGGCTAGAGCGGCTGGAGTTTGCGAAAGAGCTCGGCTTTGACTTTGTAGAAATATCGGTGGACGAAAGTGATGACCGTCTGGCGCGGCTTGACTGGAGCAAGGAAGAGCGCTTGGAGCTTGTCAAGGCTATTTATCAAACAGGAGTTCGTATTCCGACGATTTGTTTTTCTGGTCACCGCCGCTACCCACTCGGCTCAAATGATCCAGTTCTTGAAGCCAAGTCGCTGGAAACCATGCAAAAATGTATTGAGCTAGCGCAGGATTTGGGTGTACGGGTCATTCAGTTGGCAGGTTATGACGTTTATTATGAGGAAAAATCCCCAGCAACTCGTGAGCGTTTCTTGAAGAATTTACGCAAGGCTTGTGATTGGGCGGAACAGGCGCAAGTGATGCTGGCTATTGAAATCATGGACGATCCGTTTATCAATAGCATTGAAAAATATTTGGCAGTTGCCCAAGAGATCAATTCCCCATATCTCTTTGTTTACCCAGATACGGGAAATCTCTCTGCCTGGCACAATGATTTGTACAGCGAATTTGTCATTGGTCATCTAGCTATCGCTGCCCTTCATTTGAAAGATACCTATGCTGTGACGGAGACATCTAAGGGGCAATTCCGTGATGTGCCTTTTGGGCAAGGCTGTGTTGATTGGGAGAATACCTTTGCCATTTTAAAGAAAACCAACTATCAGGGACCATTCTTGATTGAAATGTGGTCTGAAAATTGTGAAACTGTGGAGGAAACGCGGGCAGCAATCAAAGAAGCGCAAGATTTCCTATTCCCATTGATTGAGAGAGCGGGGTTGAACTAAATGCCAAAATCACTAGAAGAAATGCGCCAGCGGGTCTATGAGGCCAATGTAGCCCTGCCAGAACATGGCTTGGTCAAATTTACTTGGGGCAACGTTTCAGAGGTCTGCCGTGAATTGGGGCGGATTGTCATCAAGCCATCTGGCGTGGATTATGATAAACTTAGTCCAGACAACATGGTTGTGACAGACTTGGAGGGAAATGTTGTTGAAGGAACCCTCAATCCATCATCTGACCTTGCGACCCATGTGGCGCTTTACAAGGCTTGGCCAGAAATCGGTGCTGTTGTCCACACCCACTCGACAGAGGCAGTTGGTTGGGCGCAAGCTGGACGTGACATTCCGTTTTATGGAACGACCCATGCGGATTATTTCTACGGTCCAATTCCTTGTGCTCGCTCGCTTACGGCTGAGGAGGTTGATGTCGCCTACGAGAAAGAAACGGGTAGTGTCATCATTGAAACCTTTGCGGAGCGAGGGATTGACCCAGTTGCAGTTCCAGGGATTGTCGTCCGCAATCATGGTCCTTTTACGTGGGGGAAAGATCCTGCGCAAGCCGTATACCATTCTGTCGTTCTCGAAGAAGTTGCGAAAATGAACCGCTTCACTGAACAAATCAATCCGCGCGTGGAGCCTGCTCCTAAGTACATCATGGACAAGCACTATCTCCGCAAACATGGACCTAATGCCTATTATGGTCAAAAAGGTGACGCGCACTAATAGAGCCATTTAGTTTATCTTTTATAATTGAGCATGGACTAAGAGCTGTGTAAAAAAGAGATATAGGTGTTCTAGCTTTAGGGAAGGAGCTTTTCGCTCGTCAGATTTCCTAGTTCCTATATCTGTAACCAGTTAAAACTGGAACAGCTACGGCTCTCGTGTTCAATTTCTCTGCTTTTTGATTTTTAGTGAGGATAGATATTCGTTACATCTATAAGAGAGGGATTAAAGACAAGGTAAATTCCCTCTCTTTATTTTTGAGAACCATGGGTTTTGCCTCGAAGAAGTGGTATACTATTTATATAACAAAAAGGAGATAAATGAAGTGGTTTTATTAGATAAGAGTAGCTATGAATTGTTGACGTATTTAATGCGGTTGACCAATCCAGAAACAGTCATGAGTATTTCGCGGGCAATGGGACAGTCCAGACGAAAAGTCTACTATCATCTGGAGAAAATCAATGATTCACTTCCCGGTGAGATTGAGCCGATTGTTAGTCTTCCAAGAGTGGGTATTTTATTGTCGGCTACTCAAAAGAAAGCCTGTCAAGTGCTGCTGGACAGCGTGGATTCTTATAGCTATGTGATGAGCATGGAGGAGCGGATTCAGCTCATGACCATCTACATTGCGATCACTTCGGAGCGTGTGACGATTGAAAAACTCATGGATCTGACAGATGTTTCACGCAATACGGTCTTAAATGATCTCAGTGAAATTCGGGCACAATTGACCACGGAGCAGTTCAAGGTGTACCTCTATGCAACTAAGTCGGCAGGGTATTTTTTCAAATGTCATCCGCTCAATAAAATCCAGTATATCCACTCCCTGCTCTACGATGTATTTTCAAATCCTAACGAAGGCTTTTTAACCATCCTTAATAAGAAAGTACCTTGTTTTGCAGGCTGTGCCCCATTATTCAGTCCGACGCTTGTCACCTTTCTAGCAGAACAGGTCAATCAGCTAGAGATTGATTTGGGCAAAAAGATCAATCATTATGAGATTGAATTTATGTTGAAAGTCTTGCCCTACCTGCTTCTTAGCTACCGTAATATGGCCTTGAAGCCTACCGAACAAACAGAGATCCAGCGGGAGTTTACGCTGATTCACAAACGGATCGAATACAAAGCTGCCCAAAATCTGGCAGTCTCCCTTTTCGAACGTTTTGAGCTGGCACTGGATGAGATTGAGATTTCCTTGATTGCCATGTTGCTCTTATCCTACCGTAAAGACAAGGACATTCATACCAACAGTCAAGACTTTGCAGAAACGAAAGAGAGCTTAGAGCGCTTTGTTGATGAATTTCTACGGTGTTCCGCCTTTGAAATCGATCATCGGGAAACCCTGATGCGCAATCTAGTCATGCATGCCAAGGCTCTACTCTTCCGAAAGACCTACGGTATTCTGTCTAAAAACCCCTTGACAAGTCAGATTAAACAAAAATATAAGGACTTATTTGTCACCGTCAAGGTGGTCGCTTCCTATACCTTGGAAGCCGAGTGGATGATCCAAATGAATGATGATGACATCTCTTACTTCACCATTCATATCGGTGGTGCCTTGCGGCAAAAAGTGATTGATGGAAAAAACTTTCAAAATATTTATCTGGTCTGTGATGAGGGCGTAGGTGTTCAAAAATTGTTGTATAAACAATGTCAAGTCCATCTACCAGCAGATAGCATCAAGGCTGTCTTTACCACTGAACAATTTCATAGTGTAGAGGATATTTTGGAAGTGGATCTATTGATTTCCACCAGTGATAATCTGCGCGCCTCCTTTCCAATCTTGCAGGTAAACCCTGTCTTAACCTACGAGGACGTCATGAAATTACGGTATTTTTTCAACTATCATACGACAAAAGATAGCGCCAAGCAATTTCGCCCCCAATTACAGCGTCTCCTTTCACGCTACATCTCAAAAGAAGAAGATGTGAGAGAAGTCGCGGATAAAATACAGGAACTAATCCAAAACGATTTCTTCCTAGCAACGGGTGAAAACAAGGGGCTAAAAGATCTCTATTAACCTTGTGTAGAACTGGACAGATGTCCAGCTTTTTTAGATTATATAGCTATTTTGTTTATCTTTTATAATTGAACTCGGACTAAAAGTTCGGAAAATAGAGACACAGGTGTTCTAGCTTTCGCTAGTTACAGCTGGGGCTACCTTTCCCACCTCCCCCAGTCTATCCCCCAGACTGGGGGAGCTAATACTCATCAAAAATCAAAATCTGAAGAAATCCATTTTCTATAAACAATGGATTTCAAATCAGACCAATGCAATGTTTGAATCACCTCTTGTAGTTTGTCCATCACCTCTTCAAGTGTCTTAAAGGCTCTATTCTTGAATCCTCTTTTACGTATTTCAGCCCAAACTTGTTCAATTGGATTCATTTCAGGTGTATAAGGTGGAATGAACTCGAAGTCAATGTTTGCAG
>NZ_MSJL01000021.1 GCF_001921825.1 Streptococcus acidominimus | reverse complement strand
ACCAAATAGTTCGCAGGCTTCTGTTCGAGTATGCCCTTCCTGAACGAAAGAGATTACACGTTTTCTAAAATCAATACTATATGTCATGGTTCTATTATATCATGGATTTTAGAGTGAAACAACTATATCTTATGTTTCGTTAACTCGTCTTGCTGTCCCCCAGTACTACCTGCGACTCGTTGCCTAGTACTAAAAATAAACTAAACGGCTATAAAAGGTGTTTGACACGGCTATATCTCTAATCTTCAACAGTCTAGTCTTTCCAGACTGTTGAAGCGAGAAAGCTAGGGTGTCCATATCTGTATGGAACAGCTACGGAATCAATTAAAGTTTCATACAGAGTTTAAGGTGTGTTCAATTTTAAGCATACCGCTTGACAGGTATGTAAAGCAAGTAATAAAAAGGATAGGGCTTTCCTATCCTTTTTGCCTATATAATCTTAAACGCTAGAACTAATCATGTATGTCCTGTTCTTCAATTTGTCCTTGCTTGACCGTAAAGATTTTAACTTCTTCAGGTAGTTTTGACAGGTGATCGAGACTGGTTGTCGTAATGAAGGTCTGAATGGTATGTGAGATAGTTTCGAGCAATTTGACTTGACGGTTGTTGTCAAGTTCACTCATCACATCATCAAGTAGTAGTATCGGGTATTCGCGTGTGACCTCTTTCATCAGTTCAATTTCAGCTAATTTGAGTGATAGGACAAGACTACGATGTTGCCCCTGACTTCCGTAATGGGCGTTGACACTGTTCAAGAAAAAAGCAATATCATCACGATGGGGACCAACACCTGTATTTTTTTTGAATAAATCGCGTTTACGACATCTTGACAATTCTGTCAAAAAAACGTCAACTAAGTTGTCTTCTCCTGTAAACTTGATAGAAGATTGGTATTGGATCGTTAACTCCTCACGCTGTTCAGAGATCTCTCTAACTTTGGCATTCCCAAAGCATTCTAATTTTTTTAGAAAGTCTAGGCGCTGTAAAATGACCTTACTACCATATTCAGCCAGTTGTTGGTCTAGGACAGAGAGAAAGGTTTCATCAATGGTATCTGTCGATTTTAAGTAGGTATTCCGCTGCTTGAGGATATGGTTATAATTGGATAAATCAGACAGATAGAGCGGCTTAATCTGGCCCAATTCAACATCAATAAACTTCCTTCTAAGAGCAGGTGGTCCTTTAATCAACTGTAAATCTTCTGGAGCAAAAAGGACGACATTCATGTGACCGATATACTCTGATAATTTGGATTGTTTGAGATGATTGATCTTGGTTATCCGTCCTTTTTCTGTCAACTCAATGTCAAGTGGAAGTTTACCGATTTGACGATGGAGTATGCCGCTGATGGAAAGATTTTTCTGCTGGAACTGCATCAAGTCCTTGTCAACACGCGTCCGGTGACTGCGCGTTAGGGCTAAGAAATAAATACTTTCAAGGATATTGGTCTTTCCCTGTGCATTTTGTCCTAGAAAGACATTTAAACCATTATGAAAGTTGATGTCCAAGTCTTGGTAATTACGGAAATGCTGTAAACGTAATGATTCGAGCCACATGCTTAGGTACCTGGAAAGCGGACAGGTGCTTTTTTCTGTCTATTCTTGCTGGTCTTTGTAGGAGGGGTATTGTTACTTTTCTTATGTTGGGCATTTAGCTGTTTGACGAGCTGGGCAACGCGTTCCTTTTCAGCCCGATCCCTCTCATATTCCTCTTGTTCAGCAGCTGTTGGTGCAACCATTGTGATGGTTACCTCGTGGCTGGGAATGCTGACGACATCTCCAATACGGATTTTTTTGCGTCTACGCTCTTCTTTCTCACCATTAAAAAAGACAGGATATTCCTGTAAAAATCCCTTGATGGCCCCTCCACTTTGGATAAGACCCACTTCCTTTAACAGTGCTTGTAGAATGATGTGGTCATCGTATAATTTGTAGTCCATAAATTACCTCGTTTCAGTTAATTATACCATAAAATGGTATAATTGAAGCTAGAATGTTTTAGAGGGGGCATACATGAAATTACAAGAAGGTGTTCAGCTTCACTTTATTCCCGCAGAGAAGTTTACGACCAATCAAGTATTGGTCCGTTTTGCTGCGCCAATGGATACAGAAACAGTTGCTGGACGGGTACTGGTTTCTAATATCCTTGATACAGCCAATCAAGCCTACCCAACTTCTCGTTTATTCCATCAACGCTTGGCGGACTTGTACGGAGCCCAATTTTCAACCAGTGTATCAAAAAGGGGCAAGGTACACATTATTGAGATAAAAATGTCTTATATCAAGTCAAACTACCTGCCAGATGGAACAGATCTGACCTTATCCTTGCTTGATTTTTTCTATGCCAGCCTCTTTCAGCCTTTGAGAATTAAAAACGGATTTGAGCCAACATTATTTGAGATTGAAAAGACCAATTTAGTGAATTATCTGGATTCGGAGGTAGAGGATCATTTCTACCATGCAGATGTGGAGTTGGCAGCCCTGTTTTTTGAAGATGAGCACTTGAAAGTTCCGCGTATTGGGAAACGTGATCTAGTAGAAAGAGAAACAGCTCAGACAGTTTACAAGACTTTACAGAACATGCTTCATTTAGATCGAATTGATATTTTCGTTTCCGGAGAAGTCGATCAGGAGATGGTGTCCAAACGTCTGAAAGAGTTTCGTTTTTCCTACCGCAATCCAAAATTAGAATTTACCTACCAACCTCCCTTTTCGAATATTATCAAGGAAAAGATGGAGCGCAAGGAAGCTGCTCAGTCAATCTTAGAGTTAGCCTATCATGTACAGGTGCTTTACAATGATGTCAATCATATTCCTTTACTGGTCTTCAATGGTTTATTTGGTGCCTTTTCGCACTCTAAATTGTTTACTAATGTTCGTGAAAAAGAAGGACTTGCTTATACGATTGGCAGTCAGTTAAATATCTTCTCTGGGTTCTTGAAGGTCTACGCAGGTATCGATAAGGAAAATCGCCGCAAGAGCATGCGCTTGATTAGTAAGCAGCTACTAGATATTAAGAGGGGCTACTTTACAGAAGAAGAACTAGAGCGAGCAAAAACGATGTTGATTCACTCTGCAACCCTTTCTCAGGATAAGCAGGGACAGTTAATAGAGCATGCCTATAACAAGGTTATTTTTGGTGATGACCAACTTGAATTGGCAGAATGGATGAATGCTGTCAACAAGGTGTCAAGAGATGATGTTATTCGTGTTGCACAGCTGGTTCGACTACAAGCAGTTTATTTTATGGAAGGAGCGATACAGTAAAGATGAACGTAACTGAAAAGACCTATCCTTACTTAAGCAGTCCTATTTACTACGGCAGCTTAGAAAATGGCTTGAGAGTTGTTCTGATTCCTAAAAAAGAGTTTCATGAGACCTATGCCATTATGACAGTTGATGTCGGATCGCTTGACAGTATGTTTACAACTGTTGACAATCTTGACAAGAGTCATCCAGTTGGGATTGCGCATTTTTTAGAACATAAGTTATTCGAAACGGCAGAGGGTGATGATATCGTGCAGGAGTTTGCAAGATACGGTGCTACTGCCAATGCCTATACCAGTTTTCATCAGACAAGCTACTTTTTTTCGACAACTGGGGAGCTTCGTCAACCGCTCGACTTGCTCCAGAAAATGGTGAGGGAGACGCATTTTACTGAGGAGAGTGTGGAGCGAGAAAAAGAAATCATCACTCAAGAAATTGAAATGTATGCAGATGACCCCGATCATCGTCTTTATCTCGGGATTTTAAAGTGTCTCTATCCTAATACAGCTTTGGCTGAGGATATTGCAGGGACACGGGATTCCATTCGGGAGATTTCGGCTGCAATCTTGCAGGAGAGTTTCCAGCAGTTTTATAAGCCGAACCGGATGACATTGGTTGTTATGGGGGATGTTGATATTCACGAGGTGTTTGAATGGATCGCAGCCAATCAAGCGGGAGACCAGACGATAGAGGAAGAGCAGCGAGTGACGACCCATCTCAAGAAAGAAGCGATTAACGAGCATGGTAGGGAGAGCTGGGAGGTAGCCCTCCCAAAATTGGCCATTGGTCTTCGAGGAAATGATCTTATTTCGCCAGGAAAAGAGCAGTATTATCGAATCTGCCTGTCCTTTTTACTCTCCATGTTAATCGGACGGACTTCTAAACGCTATCAGACCCTCTATGAGACCAATAAAATAGACCATTCTTTGAGTTTCCATGTCGAGGTTCAACAAGGTTATCATTTTGTAGTGGTGACAGGTGATACGGCGGAACCAATCACTCTTTCAAGTCAGTTGCGTAAGGCTTTGTTGAACTTTGAGAGAGACGAAGATGTGACGCAGGAGCATTTCCAAATCCTAAAGAATCAGATGTATGGTGAATTTATCCGTAGCCTTAATTCTTTAGAGTTTACAGTTGCTTATTTTGTGACGTATTTTTCAGAGACAGAATCGATTTTTGATATTCCGGAGCTTTTGACTAGTCTGACATTAGAAGAAGTGGTAGAGGTTGGACGGAGATTTATAGGTCAATGTGACATGACAGATTTTATGATTTTTCCAAAATAAAAGTGAATTAGCATCGAAATTTCCCTAAATTTTTGGTACAATATGGTATTGAAAACTAATTGATAGAGAGAGGAACTTATGAGACAAAAAAGTATAGGAGAGGTATTGCGGGCAGCTAGGGAAAGTCGTGGTTGGAATTTTGCTGATTTACAGAGAATGACGAAGATTCAGGCAAAATATTTACAGGCTTTAGAGTACAATGATTTTGAATATATTCCAGATAAAGCCTATGCTCGCTCCTTTTTACAGCGGTATGCTGAAGTGTTGGAGCTGGATGCTGCTGTATTGCTCGATGCCTATGACCGAAATAGTTTAGTGATGTATTATGAGGCAGGAGAAGAGGTGGAGTTACAGTCTGAACTTCGAAGAAGCTACAAGGTGAAAAAGAAAAAAACGTCTTATTTACCGCTTATTTATCTATTGCTTGCTTCAACCTTTATTTTATGTTTTGTGACCTATATTGTTTACAGCCGTGTACAAAATCAGGCACGAACGAGCGAGACAAGCACTTCTTATAGCGTGATCTCCCAGTCTACCACAACGAAAGAGGTAGAGAGCCAATCTTCTAGCAGCTCATCTTCTTCCACCACCGAACCATCTTCTAGCAGTCAAGCAGCTAGTGTGACTTTAGTTACCTCTGGTGGAGGAAACGATTTGGCAGTAACAGTTAAGGGAGTAAAAGAACCTGTAACGATTGCCCTTTCTGTATCCAGTGTGACAAGCTGGGTTAGCTTAACCGGTACAGAAATTGCAGGTGGTTTTACCCTATCTCCAGAATCTCCTACTGTATCAGCAACGCTTCCGTTAGGAACGACTACGGCAACCTTGGTACTAGGTGTTGTTCGTGGAGTTGATATTACGATTGCAGGTCAAAAATTGGATACATCTGCTTTGACCAATCAGTCAGGCAACGTCATTTTGACAATTGAACAATGAGGACTACTATGAAAAAAGAACATATTCCTAATGCTTTAACGCTTGGTCGCATTCTGGTCATCCCCATCTTCATACTTGTTTTGAGTGTGTGGAATAACCTAGCTAGTCATCTATTAGCAGCAGTGCTCTTTGCCTTAGCTAGCTTGACCGATTATCTCGATGGTTACCTGGCTCGTAAATGGCAGGTGGTGACCAATTTTGGGAAATTTGCTGATCCAATGGCAGATAAGATTTTGGTGATGACAGCCTTTATTATGCTAGTAGAGATCGGATTTGCTCCGGCATGGATTGTGGCAATAATTATTTGTCGGGAGTTGGCTGTCACGGGGTTGCGTCTGCTCTTGGTTGAAAATGGAGGAACAGTGCTTGCTGCGGCAATGCCTGGTAAAATTAAAACATTTTCTCAAATGTTTGCCATTATTTTTCTCTTACTCCATTTGCAGTTGTTAGGAGTGATTACTCTCTATATTGCTCTATTTTTCACCCTTTATTCAGGTTATGACTATTTCAAGGGTGCTTCTTATTTATTTAAGGATACCTTTAAGTAATGACAAATATAATTGAAGTAAAGCAAGTAAGCTATAAATACGACCTTGAAGATGACGACTATACCTTGAAGGATGTGTCGTTTCACGTGAAACAAGGAGAATGGCTCTCCATTATCGGTCATAATGGTTCGGGCAAATCAACGACGGTTCGTCTGATTGATGGACTATTGGAGGCAGAATCTGGGGAGATTATCATTTCAGGTGACCTCTTAACACCAGAAAATGTCTGGGAAAAGCGCCGTCAGATTGGTATGGTGTTTCAAAATCCAGATAATCAGTTTGTCGGAGCAACCGTTGAAGATGATGTTGCTTTCGGCTTAGAAAATCAAGGTGTTCCCCTAGAAGACATGATGCAACGGGTGCAAGAGGCCTTGGAATTGGTTGGAATGACGGATTTTAAAAGGCGTGAACCAGCGAGGTTGTCAGGCGGTCAGAAACAGCGTGTTGCGATTGCAGGAGTGGTTGCCTTGCGTCCAAACATTATTATCCTTGATGAGGCGACAAGTATGCTGGATCCTGAGGGACGTTTGGACTTGATTCGAATTGTCAAGGAAATCAAGGAAAAACATCACATTACGGTTATCTCTATTACGCATGATTTAGACGAAGTTGCCTTGAGTGACCGAGTGATGGTTATGAACAAAGGACAAATTGAATCGATTAGTCATCCATCAGAATTGTTTATGCGTGACGATTTGCAGGATTTAGGACTAGATCAGCCGTTTACAGCAGCCCTAGTTCAGCAATTACGTGAAAAAGGGCTTGATGTGCCGTCGCGCTATTTTACAGAAGAGGAATTAGAAGAAAGATTATGGGCATTACTCTCCAACAAGTAGATTATACATATCAGGCGAACACCCCTTTTGAAGGGCGGGCACTTTTTGGTGTCGACTTGGAGATTGTAGATGGTTCTTATACTGCGATTATTGGGCATACTGGGTCAGGAAAATCGACGATTTTACAGTTGTTAAATGGGCTGAATATCCCAACGTCAGGAACTGTTTTGATTGATGATTTTTGTATTACACCGACCTCTGTCAATAAGGATATTAAGCAGGTTCGTAAGAAAGTTGGGCTCGTTTTCCAGTTTCCAGAAAGTCAGGTTTTTGAAGAAACGGTTTTGAAAGATGTTGCCTTTGGACCCCAGAATTTTGGTATATCAAAGGAGGAGGCAGAAGCGATTGCGCGTGAAAAATTAGCCTGGGTCGGTCTCTCGGAAGACCTGTTTGACCGCAGTCCCTTTGAACTGTCTGGTGGTCAAATGCGCCGGGTTGCCATTGCAGGTATTCTAGCCATGGAACCTAAGGTCTTGGTTCTTGATGAACCGACCGCAGGACTTGATCCGGCTGGTCGTAAGGAGCTGATGTCTATCTTTAAACAACTCCACCAGTCAGGGATGACCATTGTTCTAGTAACCCATTTGATGGATGATGTAGCGGATTTTGCAGATACTGTCTTTATTATGTCCAAGGGTAAATTGGTCAAATCAGGAAGTCCTAGAGATGTATTTCAGGAAGTTGATTTTATGGAAAGTATCCAACTGGGAGTCCCTAAAATTACAAAATTTGCAGCGAATTTAGAACGGAAAGGATTTGTCTTTGAGCGTTTACCAATCACTATGGACGAATTTGTTGAGGTAGTAGCGCATGGATAAGTTAATTTTAGGTCGTTATATCCCGGGTGATTCGATCCTTCATCGCTTGGATCCGCGCAGCAAATTGCTTGCGATGATGAGTTTTTTATTGATTATTTTTTGGGCAAATAATTTGGTGACCAACGCTCTATTAGTTGGCTTTGTCTTGATCCTTGTATTCTTATCGAAGATAAAATTGAGTTTTTTCCTCAATGGTGTCAAACCGATGATTGGTATTATCCTGTTTACAACCTTTTTCCAAATTTTTTTCACGGGTGGTCATGAGGTTTTGTGGCAATTCTGGATTTTGAAAGTGACGGAGGAGGGACTTCAGCAAGCGGGCATCATCTTTGTACGCTTTGTCTTGATTATTTTCCTATCAACCCTTCTGACCTTGACCACAATGCCCCTCAGTCTGGCAGACGGTATTGAAGCGGGTCTTGCCCCTCTTACCTATTTGAAAGTACCAGTACATGAAATTGGCTTGATGCTCTCGATGAGCCTGCGCTTTGTACCGACCTTAATGGATGATACTACACGGATTATGAATGCCCAACGGGCGCGTGGTGTTGATTTTGGAGAGGGGAGCTTGGTTCAAAAGGTCAAATCGGTCATTCCCATCCTAATCCCCCTATTTGCTTCCAGTTTTAAGCGGGCAGATGCCTTGGCAACTGCTATGGAAGCGCGTGGTTATCAAGGAGGAGACGGTCGAACCAAGTATCGGATCTTAGAATGGAAGCTGGCAGATAGCTTGGTTTTAGTTACTATGGTGATCCTTGGGCTTCTTCTTTATTATCTGAAAAGTTAGTGAAAAAATAGAAAAAAATGCGCCTAAGTGGCGCTTTTTTGCTGAATCTACATCTATTTGTAACATTTGTAATCTTTTCACAAAGTGAGAGTAACAATTAGGTTGTATGATAGAAAACAGTTGAAAGAAAGGACTATATATCAAACATGATAATGACAAGAAAACAACTAAAAGGACTGATTGCAGGACTTGTGGCAATGAGTGCATTCTTGCTCGCAAGTGTCGCAAGTGCAGATACTTATAAGGTGAAGTCTGGAGATACCTTATCTCACATTGCCTTGACTTATCAAACATCGGTTGAGGCATTAGTATCATTGAACAAGATTGCTAATCCAAATATGATTTATGTGGATCAAGTCTTGGAATTGGGAAATGGTAAGGTTGATGCTTCAACAGTAAAAAAAGGTAATCAGCCTGCACCAGCTTCAGCACAAACAGTGCAAGGGACTTCAGTAGTTGCTGAAGCACCTGCAACGTATACCTCTCCTGTTGCTGGTGATGAAGCGGCAGCGAAAGAATGGATTGCTCAAAAGGAATCAGGTGGTAGCTATACTGCACAAAATGGAATTTACTATGGTCGTTACCAACTGACAAATAGTTATTTGAATGGTGATTATTCAGCAGAAAATCAAGAACGTGTAGCAGATGCCTATGTAGCCAATCGTTATGGTTCATGGTCTGCTGCGCAACAGTTCTGGTTAGCAAACGGCTGGTATTAGACATAGAAAGATCGAATATGCTTCGGTCTTTTTTTATATGAAAAATGGCTTGGGTAAAAAGCCCAGCCTTATATAAATATTTATGTTTTTTTAAAATTGCATCGTAGTGACAGCTGCAATCAGACACCTACTGTGAACCTAGCTTGAGTAACACTATGCTTTGTTAGAGACTTATGGCTCGTAAGATAGGAGCAGGTTTGACCCGAGTTTCACATCTATGTTATCCTCCTACCCTATACTCTATAAAAAATCAAAATCTGACTAGGCAATGAAGCCGGAGGTAGAACTCTGTTCTTTCTTGTTTTTAGGGAACAGGCTAAAAATTACATTGGAGCTTTTTATTCAGCAAGGTGAATGAACAATGTCAAAATTTGATTTTTGACGAGTATCATAGCCGTTTAGTTTATTTTTAGTACTAGGCAACGAGTCGCAGGTAGTACTGGGGTACAGCAAGACGAGTTAACGAAGTAATAAAAATATAAACTAAATGACTATAACAGTCTTTATAGAATGTGAAGCTTTGAACCTAGCACCTAAGGAGTAAGGAAAATTTCAACTTTTTCAATGGATAGGACATTCCAATTCCTTTTAATCATTTCCAAAGATTTGTTGGGCAAGGCGTTTGCCGGTCGGAGTAATCGCAAGTCCGCCTTCTGCTGTTTCTCGAAAGGCAGTAGGTAGGCTGGATCCGACCTGATACATGGCAAGAATGACCTCGTCAGCAGGTATTTTTGACTGGATTCCTGCTAGTGCCATATCAGCTGCAACGAGTGCATAACTAGCTCCCATGGCATTTCGCTTGACACAAGGGACTTCAACGAGACCAGCGACAGGATCACAAATCAGACCGAGCATATTTTTGATGACAAAGCAGATAGCTTGACTGGCTTGAAAGGCATCTCCGCCTGCGGCTAAGGTAAGTGCCGCAGCAGACATGGCTGCTGCAGAGCCAACTTCAGCTTGACAGCCACCCTCTGCTCCAGAAATCGAAGCATTGTTGGCGATGACAAGTCCAAAAGCTCCTGCTGTAAAGAGGAAGTCAAGTTGTTCTTTTTCTGTCAGTCCAAGTTTGTCAATGGCTACCCCTAAGACAGCGGGCAAGCATCCAGCAGAACCAGCGGTCGGTGTAGCGCAGACCAGTCCCATTTTGGCATTTAATTCATTGACAGCAATGGCATTGCGGGCAGCAGAGAGAATCGTTTTGTCTGATAGACTTTTACCAGACTGGATATAGCGTTCGAGTTTGGCTGCGTCGCCCCCTGTTAGACCAGAGACAGATTTGCTCTCTGATAGACCATCGATGATAGAAGATTTCATAACTGTCAAGTTTCTTGACATAATTGTCACTATCTCCTCACGAGAACGCCCCGTGAGTTCGATTTCAGTTTCAATCATGAGTTCAGCGACATTTCCTGAAAATCGTTCATTGGCTTGTGTTACCAGCTCTTCAATTGTGTAAAACATAGTTTTCTCTTTCTAGTTAAAGAAGTTGACATTGTGTAAATGCGGGATCTCTTCAATTTCAGTGATGGAACCTCCACATTGTCTGGAATCGACCTCAATAATCATAATGGCTTTCTCTCCCGCACTTTCACGGGTCACATTCATCTGTGCGATATTGATGTCATATTTTGAAAGAATATCCGTTACTTTTGCAATCATTCCAGGGACATCCTGATGAACAATGATGATGGTTGGTGTATTCATATTGAGGTTGACCGCAAAACCATTTAACTCGGTTACCTGAATATTTCCTCCGCCAATAGATACACCGGTTGCTGAAATCGATTTGTGATCATTTTTGATGATAATACGGGTCGTATTCGGGTGGGGAGCCTTGCTATCCTTATTGATTTTCCAGTAGACTTTAATGCCTCTTTCTCGAGCAATATCAAGAGAATCTGGAATGCGAGGATCATCGGTATCCATGCCTAAGATACCTGCAACCAGAGCGACATCAGTACCGTGACCCCGATAAGTTTTAGCAAAGGAATTGTAGAGTTGAAATTCGACTTCTGTCGGTGTCTCTCCAAAGATAGATGAGACAATTTTGCCGATACGGACAGCTCCCGCTGTATGGCTAGATGATGGTCCAATCATGACCGGACCGATGATATCGAATACGGATTGAAACTTTAAATTTGTCATGATGTTCTATATTACCTCTTAGAAATGTTGATAGAATAAGGTTTTTAGAGGTTTACACTCTAAAAAATATAAATTTGTTCACCTTTTTGTGGACTAGAGAGAATTGATAGCTTTCTCAAAATAGGAAACAGCTTCATTTTCTTTGTCCTTGGATAGGTGCGAGTAGATGTCTAATGTCATTGTTATATTAGCATGTCCTAGACGATACTGCAATTCTTTGTAGCTAATACCAGCATTGAGTAATAAACTAGCGTGAGTGTGTCGGAAAGCGTGAAAGGTAAAGCGAGGGATACCCGATTCTTTGCAACGTCTATCCAGTGCCTCTTGCCTTGTTCCCATATTTTGATACTCTTTGGTTGGCGTAGCAAATACCACAGACGGAGCACGCGCCCCGACTTCTAAAAATATCAGCCGTTGGCGGTTCTGGTACTGTTTGAGTATGAGAGCTGTTTTTTTGTCTATGCTGATTGTTCTTATCCCTGCTTTACTCTTTGGGCTTCCTATGTGCTTTACAATGCGGTTATAATTCTTGGTGATACTGATTGTTCTTGTCTCTAGGTCAATATCAGACCATTCAAGGGCAACCAATTCACCAAATCGACAACCAGTGGCAAGGAGAACACTGTATAGAACATAATCAAAGTAATAGCTATATTTTTGCTGAGATAACTTTTCCATATAATCCAGAAATATTTTCAAATCTTCGGGAGCAATGAACTTGATAGCCTTACGCCCCTCTTTTTGCTGAGCGGGTAGAATAATATCACGGGCTGGATTGTATGGAATCAACTGCATAACAACAGCATACTGAAGAATGCGCCGATTGATTGAATGGATTGTTCTAAAATTTACCAGCTCTTTCGATAAGCTATTTACAAAATACTGTATGAACGCTGGGGTGATACTGTCCAATTTCAAACTACCGAACGTTGGTAGTAGGTGCTTTTTGAATAAAAAGTAGGTATCGTGGTAGCTTTGAGGCTTCACGGTTAGCTTGTAGCTCTCCAGCCATAGCTCAGCTAACTCTTTATAATTGGCAACTTTTACCGTCTTGTAGACCGTTGCCCCATTAGCTTTAAAATCCAGTTGCGCGTGCCTTGCCTTTTGGTTGACCTCTTTCTTGGTTCTTCCCGATACGGTGGTTTTGACCTTCTTACCCGTTACCTGGTCTACTCCCAGATAAACGCTAGCACGGTACACAGTTGTCCCGTCTTTCTTTTTTACTTCTGTTATTTTCATGATATACCTTTCTATCAGCAGGCAAGCCGTTATTAAAAGGGTTTTATATCACGCAGAGCGTTACGAGAACGCCCCTGTTTCGTTTGTTTTGGAGTAGGTGGCTAATTATGCCAACGTGGGGTAGAACGCAGTAGAGGCTCTCCTGTGAGCTTGTGGAAAGTCTGCCGATTTGATATAATACTCCCGTAACAAAGTTGAGACGGTAGCTGTAGCCTAGTCTGGGGGTGGTGCTTATGTATGTAAGTCACAAAATCCAACGGAAAGGAGACGGCAGAGCTTGTCAGTTTATGAAGTGCTATCCTTGATGATTGCTTTTGGTGGTCTGATTGTAGCGATTCTGAACAGCAAGAACAAATAAAAAACCGTCCCACACTTTAGCCAATCGTGGACGGTTTGTAATTAAACAAGAAACGGCAACGGCTACCGTCTTAAACGGTGTTACCTGGGGGGACTGTTTGCGCAGTTCCCTTTTTCTATGTCCATTATAGCTTTGTTTTATGAAATTGTCAATTGTGCTTGTCTGTGCTTTCGTCTACTTTGTCAAAATCTCACCTTTTCTAACCCACGCGCAGATGATGAAATTCTTTCAAATTTGCCAACGTTGGCAAATATCGGAACGTTACGAAATTTAGGAACATCAGCCGACGTGCTGAACTCCGAGCGAACGCCGAGGAAACACCCCACAGCGCCCACCAGAGAGCCACTGAGAGGATAAAGCACCGCGGTATACCGTGAGGGTATGGGGCTTACTATGAGTAACCCCCTTGTGAGTATGTGTGTAGGTTAGTTTCTAATTTACTTAAATAAAATTTATATTTGTTTCTATTTCTAATAAGGATTGACAAGAGACCGCTGTCTAATGATTTTTCATCAAAATCAGATATGCCATGAACTAACTCATTAAAGCCGTGGATTGACTTTTTTAAGTATCCAATTAAGCTAGTACGATTCGTAATCCTTATATTATTAGTGATACAAGATGAGTAAAATGTTTCTATATCGCTACGTGTAAAAGTGATTTCCTCAATATCTGATAGGGTATCCTTTATTCCGATAAAAATATCTTCATGAAATAATGAAGGGGAAAAATTTCCGTCCCAGTCATAAGTGCCCCAGTTTCTCAAGTTTTCTTCCTCATCATCCCAGTCATATCTTGTGGAATTGACTTTTACAATCTGGTCACCATCTAATTGCTGAATGAGGGTATTAAGTTCGATTCCCATAGCTTTGGAGATTTCTTTTAACGTTTCAAAGGTTGGCGCAATAGGTTTATGGGTTTGAGGGTTCTCTCCTTTTTCTAACATTGAAATATATCCTTTGGTTTTGCCAATTTTATCAGCGAATTCTTGCATAGTCAGCTTATTCCTTTTTCTATATTCTTTTACGATATCGCCTATTCTCATATTTTTAGACCTCTTCTATCCGTTTTTGTTTAGTCTATTATACAACGGTGTCAAAAAAATATCAATCATTTTTGTTTAATACGCTTGACAAATTTTGTTTAATGAGTTAAACTTTAAGAGTAAGGTGATTACCTTTATTTTTATAACCCTGGGTTTAATGGGTTTAACTTTTTAAAGAATAGGAGGTAAAATATTTGAACGGTACCAAAATAGCAGAAATCCGAAAGTCTCAAGGTCTTTCTCAAGAGGAGCTAGCTAAAAAGTCAAAAGTTTCACGGTCTATCATTTCTTTTTTAGAAACTGGAAAAGAAAAAGATGTCAAACTTTTGACCCTTACTCGTTTAGCAGTAGCTCTTAATTGTACAGTCGAAGATTTTTTATAGCCAAAATGTTTAATTTGTTAAACTTTTTTTAGATCAGAAATAACGGAAAGAGGTACACAATGCAAATTATCAAAAAAGAAAAAGGCGAATTTGGAGAAATTGAAATTGACTTTTTCCTAAGCAAAGATAGAGAAATCCTAGTCACTATCGAACAATTAACGCAGGGCTTTGGGTATCAGAGCCGTAGAGCTATTGAGAAAATGCTAGAACGCAACCCATATTTAAGAGATAGTAAGTATTCCATTGTGACAAAGGTACCCTACAACACGGGCGGTACCCAAGAAACTCGCTTATTCAACAAACGAGGTATCTTTGAAATCGGTATGTTATCACGAACTGAAAAAGGGAAAATTTTCCGAGCTTGGATATACGAATATATCGAGGAATTGGAAAAAGAAAATGCCAATTTCAAGCTACAGCGTGCCTTGGAACGCCCGAAGCGCAAAGAATTGCATGAGGCTATCGAGAGCTGGGAACAAGCGCCAAAGCACGCGCATTCAACCGTTACCAATCTCTTGCTGAAAGGTGCTAGCGGATTGAATAAAAAGCAACTCATGGCTGAACGTGGCGGATACAATGGCATTGACAGTCTAACCAGTACCGAGCTAGTCAGATACCAAGCACTAGAGGATATGACAATCGCTATGATTAACCTAGGCATGGGCTATCAAGACATCAAGGCAATGGTATTCAGACCAAAACGCACCACAGGCGCGTGAGAGGAGGAAGAGCTATAGGAATATTGACCGCAATCTTTAAGTTCTTGACGTGGGCATTCTCTACGGGAGAGGATAGAATCAATTCTACGCTGAATATCGTACACAGGAACGCACGAAAACGGAACTGAAATATCTCCCGAGGGTAAATATACCAGAGAAGAAAACAAGAGCTGAAAACGGCTATTAGAACTGTTAAAAAACGACAACAAAAAAGGCTTGGCAAGCGACCAAACTTTCAAGCCTCGACAATTTAGTAAAAACCAAATAATAACAAGCAGGCAAGCCGTTATTAAAAGGGTTTTAGTATTGATTTGATTATATCACAAATTTGTGAACTATGCTACCGCAGAAAAATGATTGGATAGTAAAAACCAAAACGAGAGGAAAAAGAATGGATAAAGGCAAAATTTTAGATAACTACGAAGATTTAACTAGTGGCATGATGATTGATTATGACGATGTAAAAGCACAACTAATAGACCTAGTAACCGTATCTGATATGGCGCTAAGTCTTGATGATAGAAATAGCTCTTACGCAACCTTAAACATCATGAATATGGCTATCCAACAGCTAGTCGATAAGCTAGAAGAGAGGGACAACCATGCTAGATGAACTCAACCTACCCATGGAACAGAAGCTAGCTTTGGTGATTGTTCTAGCAATCGTGAACATCTTCCTATGGCGCAATCTGGGCTATTTTCGGCTTGATATTGAGCCGAAACAGAAAGATACCCGTAAGCTACAAAACGCCAACTACGGGGCTTATATTCAAGCTCAAGGGCGATATTACAATTAGGAGGTACTGAATGACGTTACCAGATAATTATAGGCGCGTGCTGGAGCTTATTCCAACAGGTAGCGAGCGACCTATTACCAATCGAGAAATACAGAGGATAACCGGACTAAGTGAGCGAGCGATACGGGAGATTGTGCAACGTCTGACTGTTTCCTACAAAATCCCAATAGGAAACGTCCGAGGACACAACCCCGGCTACTATTTCCCGACCAATGACGCAGAACGCTTTCAAGGCATGATAGAACTTGATAAGCAAGTCACAGAGGAACAGAAACGTCTTGAGGTGATTAAGTATGGCAATCTGAACGAGCAGGACAAATACTTGAAAGGTGGGTTAGTATGAGCGGTATTTTTAGTACAGGTTATGAACAACGGCTACTAGAGCAGAACCTTTCAGCGGTCAATACTTTTCTGGAACACTACAACAAGCCAAAGCCTCGTATATTGGGGCTAATGACAGCCCAAGAGGTGCAGGACGAACTAAGCATAAAATACAACACCTTGCAGAAGTGGGAACATGCAGGCTTGAAACGCTACCAGCCACCACTTGAGGAGACGCGTAAAGCCTATTACAAAGTAAGCGATATTTTATTATTCTTGGGGGTGAAAAATGGGCGGTAAACATCTAAAGCACCCAGCACTACGCGGGCTACGAATTGGCCGAGAAAGCAACGTGAAAGACAGGCAACTAACTTTTGAACAAATCAAAGAGCAACAACGCTTGAAGAAACTCAAAAAGAAACGGAGAAAACATGAATGACAGTATCAACAGACGAACAGCATACGATTATTAAATTATCTGAAGTAGCAGAAGAACAAGCCTTACGTGAACCAACATTGATCAGTGGGCTACTAAGAAGAGGACAAAAAATGGCTATTTCAGCTCCCAAAGTATCTTTAAAAACTAGCTTGGCGATTCATTTGGCTGTAGCTATTGGATACGGCATAAATTGGCTAGGTTGGCAATGTATTAATTCTAAAGTATTATACGTAAATTTAAATATATCTAAACATGAATGTATATTCCGTTTTAATAAAGCACTGGAGCATTTACAACTTGACCGCACACAAGTGGCAAATATTGATATTTTAGATATTCCTACCCCAAAAAATTGCACACAATTGATTAATGATATTAGCCAAGTGATTACTGGCCAAGGGTACAGGGTTGTTATCATAGATTCATTAGATAATGTCCCTTTGGTGACAGCGTGGCAACAAGAAGATAAGTTAAGCGAGTTTGACCGCCTAATCAGATTACAAAACTGTTGCTTAATTTTTACGGAAAGTCATGACCATAGACCAAAAGGGAATGAAGAAGCACGAGAAATGGCCAAATGGTCCGATTCATTAAATTATAGCGATATTTTATTGGAACTTTTTCCTTTGAAGCTAGACCCTGAATTATTGAGGGTTGAACGTTTACACGCTGTTTGGGATTTAGCCAAAACAACGTTAAACACTCACAATAAAAAATATTATTTGATGAATGTAACAGATCGATATATTGAACGTGAGACAAGTACAGCAGAAGAGTTACGGCAACATTTAGAAACCGCACTAAACTCACTGCCTCTTGAAACCTATCAAGCTATTATAGCGAGTTTTGATGCCTTGGACAATCCGATAAAGTATAGGACTTACTGGAGATTAGAAACTATTGCCAATTCATTGCCACCGCAAGAAGCGATAGATAATCTTTTCTATTATCCAATCCTCAAACAGGACACTGACAAGATACTTGAATTTCACGAACCAGGAATAGAATACAAAAGTAATATTAAGAAGTCTGAGATTGAACTAGAACAAGAACGGGAAATCTATACTGAAAAGCTCTCAAATGGCATTGAACAATTTTACAGCAAACATAGTCAGTATCCCAACCAAAAAGAATTAGCTGAAACTTTAGAAGTTAGCCGTCAGACAATTTCAGCATGGTATAAAAAAACAGGAGGAAATATCCAAGTCATCGATGGACTTTACCAAGTTTTGTAGGTGATGTTAAGTGTTAATTTAACGTTAAAAACATGTTAAATTTTAACATGATTTAACCGCCATTTAACGTTAAATTTAACTACATACTGTAGGTAGTTGTAAAGTATGTTAATTGATGTTAGTTTTACCAAATGTTAAATAATCAAAAAAGACTTAAAAGGTTGATTTAATAGTCTTTATAGATAATGTTAAATAATGTTAGTTAACGGTAAAATTAACTTATGCAAAATCGGGACACTGACTACTACAGCCTAGCGTCAGTAGTAGTTTGGGAGTTTTCCGTGAAATGTGGAAGTAGGAACAAGGAAAAGGGGCTGTAAGCTCTGCCCCTTTATCCTGTTCCCTTGCACTTCCACGAGCAAAAAAATAATAAGAGAATTTTTCCCGATGTGCTTATTTAACTTTTATTTTTAAGGGATAAAATTATGATAGAGAACAAAAATTTTTTAGCTGTTGAGTACATGCCTCCAATGGAGAATATTGCAGATATTATTCTATGGATGACCGAAAACGAACCAATGAGGTATATTTTTGATAGGGTCAGAAAAATGTTAATCTATGACCCAGATACCCAGAATTGGAGAGGGCATAACTATGGAAAAAGTGAAAGATTATTGCTATCAGAAGCGCCACGAATACACCGAAACACACGGACTATATATCGTAATGCTGAAGAGGTGAAGCTGGATTTATTAGAGCCGACCTATTCCCATGTATCTTACATCACCCATTGGGAAGATTTCAGACGTGGGGAATTAATCCAACAGATTGCGAGTAAACAAAAATTTATACGATTGTTTTTCATATGGGCATGCAGCCAAGGAGCAATCTTAAAAACTGATGACGGTTTTTGGGCAGGAAGCCGCACACGGAACGCTGGAATTACTCGGTGAGGGTGTCTTGAAGCTACTGAAAGAGTTAGACACAGCCAAGGAATACAAGGGGCTACATGATTATACCTAAAGGAGAGGAGGCACGCGCCTCTTCTTTTTTTGATAAAATAGAAGCAGAACTTGAAAAAACTTGAAATAAAATCCTATAGACTGGGTGAAAAATATCGGAAAATGTCGGAACAAAATTCTATATAGACGAATAACCAAAAACTCAAAATCGAGATAAAGCAGGGTGCAAGCACTAGATTCACACAAATTACTGGAAAATACGGGAATGAAATCCTATATAGAGGTGTTCCTAAAATATACAACTTAACAAAACTTAACTATTTTTTGCTTTATAGGGTCTACTGGAACGCTATCTGCTTTTCAAAATTGAAAAAAAGTGCATTTTTTTAAATTTGCCAGCTAGTGACCAACCGTGACTTTTTTTGCCTACCAAAATATACCGGAGGAATATGTCGGTACTTTTCGGTACCAGTTAGCATTTTATTTACAGCCGTACCTATTGGAACGTTATGGCTGTTCCCAAACAAAACAAATAAAACGAAATAGGGGGCGGATTTCTATATAAAAATGGTAAGGTTCGGATAAGGTGCAAGGAGTTAAAAGTGCTAAGGTTTGGGGAGATTTAGGGGAGGTGCAGTTTTTTTCAAATACTAAGGTTTTACAAAGGTATCGTGCGTTGTAAAAAACATAAATTCAATAATCGAACAGAGAGCGAACAGAGAAAAGACTGCTAAAGTAATCTAGCCAGCTCCTGACAAAAACTGACTTTTTATCCAGTGGCGCGTGCTTGAAGCTCGAACGAAGCTCGAGAAATAAAAAAAGCCAGCAAGCGCTGACTCATTGTGATGTAATAACCGTACTAATATTATATCACAAAGGAGGGCTAGCCGTGGATTTTAGACAAAGACTAGAAGAATTACACACGATTGGACTATTGATGGCCAGCTTTGAAGCTGAGTTGAAAAAAGACAGACAGCTATGCAGCTCCCTGCCGTCTGCATTAGCCAACGTTGAGCAGGCACATTTGAAACGCATTGAGGAGCTACAAGGGCAACAGCAGGCCATGCTAGACCTCATCAGCAAGCTAGACAATCCAACGTACAGGAGGCTACTACTTGAGCGCTACCAAAATGGCAGAGGTTGGAAGGAGGTTGCAGATTTAATAGGCTACTCACTCTCAAACACTTACAGACTACATAAGAAAGCCCTGGAGCGTCTGGAGAACATCAATGAACAAGAAGCAAGTTAGAAAGCACGCCAACCGCAAACTGAAAGAGTACCCACGCTGGCAGAGGATTGCTAGAGATGATACGTTGGTCTATTCTGATGATTATACCCTGCCGGTAGATAGCAACGACTTTCACCCCGTGGATTGCCTTACGATTGACCGAGAGACCGCACAGCAAGAGCTAGAAGCGATAAAATCAGCAATAAACGGCATTGACAACAAGCGACTACGCCAACTACTGATACTGAACTACCTGGAGCGTAGAGAGTTGAAAGACGTCCGACAGTTGATTGAGAGGCAAAATAGACCTTTTGAGCCAATTAAAGAAAGCCAATGTAACTATCTCAAAAATAAAGCTCTACTTGCTTTTGCCAAGCAATACAGAAAGGGAGTGCTTGAAACGTTGCCAGATTAAAAATAAGCTAGCTTTTAGCCGTTGTTTCAGCTTGTCCGATAAATTAGCCACAGATAAACTAAAAGCCGTTAGAAGTGATTTTAGGGCTGTTCTAGCAAGGTTGAAAACATTTGTAAAAAACACGTGCAACAGTTGACAAGTGTTAAAAACAAGTGTATAATATAATTAAAGATAAAGAAAGGAGATAGCCAATGACAGAGCGAGAGCTTAAGAAAATTGCTAAAAAGCAAGGTTTTAGTAAAACTAACCTCGGCAAAGGTTCTCATGAAGTTTGGAAGCATTCAGACGGACGGACAGTGACGATACCGAGACCAAAGGAAAAAGATTACAGACCGGGTACACTAAGTAACATTCTTAAAATCTTGTACGGGGAGTGAGAACACTCCTCCCCTGCCCTTAAATAGGGGTACTCTTACCATTGGCTTATTTTATTATGAAATACACTTACCTAGCACTTTTTGAAGTGGATACAGAAAACGGCGGATATACAATCACTTTCCCAGATTTCCCCGGAGCAATCAGCGAGGCAGACACCTTGAACGAGGCAATATATAACGCTCGTGAAGTGCTTGAAATCTATACCATCATGTTTGAAGATGAGGGCAAGGAGTTTCCAGAACCTTCTAGCTTTAAGGCTCTAGCTGGGAAGCTTTCAAGCGATGAAGACATCTTGCAGGCTATATCAGTCGATACCGAGCTAGTTCGTGAGCGTGAGTGTTCGCGCGTGGTCAATAAGACTGTCACCTTGCCTAGTTGGTTGGTAGAGGTTGGGAAAGAACATAAAATCAACTTCAGTCAATTATTACAGAAAGCAATTCGTGAAGAATTGCAAGTATAAGCCTAGCTACTCGCTGGGCTTTTCGGATACAGTAGAATGTAGTATAATAGACCTATCAGCAATCAAAAAAGCGTAGCTGATTACTACGCCAGTTCTTGCCTGCTGAACTCGTTGTAAAGGAGCTGTAAAGCTCTTTTTTTGTTCACCTTTTTGTGGACTTTCTAGGAAAACCTATGGAAATCTAAGGAGATATGTTTTTCTAAAAAGTCAGTATTATCAAGGGTTTAGGAGCTGTAAAGCGATGTAAAGAAACCTAATTTTTGTTACTTTAAATTTGTCATGATGTTCTATATTACCTCTTAGAAATGTTGATAGAATAAGGTTTTTAGAGGTTTACACCTCTTGAAAATAAAATTTACTCATATTGCAGGTTCTAAATGTTTCTTATCAAATCTTTTGCTCCCGTCTCTCTGTTTGCTACCTACTTTAAATAGATATGGATGAGCGATTTCGCGCAATATGGAGGATAAGTTCGCAGCTTCGGACTTCTTTGATGAAAACAAAGACCTCAACGACGAACCGTTGGGGCTTTGTAAGTTCTTCTGGTTATATGCTATAACATAGAATCCCGCTAGGTTATCTTTTTTACGTAGCTTCTGGCTTTGTTTTTTATTTTTATTGAGTAAGGGCTCCCACTTGCTGTATCATTGTGACCATCTTTTCAGGAGCTGTATGTGGAATTTCTGTTTTCAAAGGGTAGCTGTTGAAAATAGAAGCGATAGTATTGTCAAATGACAATACAGGCTTGGAATGAGCGATGACGTGTTCAAGTAATTCATCCAATTTCGTACCATGATTGATATCTAAATAAATATCACAGTTCGTTAGCATATCTTCTAGCACATAGTCGATCACGTTTGGATGGAGAAAGACGTTTTTTCTGCCCGCCAGACGTAGGATATCATCGTGAAAATTTGTGAAAGCAACGATATGAAATTCATAATCAGGCAGAGCATCTATCAGATAATGAACCTGTTCTAATACATGAGTATTGGTGATTGTGACGATTCTTCCTTTTGTTTGCTCTAAAAGGATAGGTCTTGTAGTAGATTGCCACTTGTCGATAATCGTCCCCCAGTCCATCAGATGGTAGAACCACCATACCTCTCGTAAACGTCCAGATGAAAAAGTATTCCAAGGCTTGTCAGGAGAGATATAGTGAATGATTGCAGGGAGCGGATCGAGTTGAATATCGAACAGATGCTGATGGCGGTAGGTAAAGGCACCATAATCAAACCCTATTTGAAAATTATAAGTATCATCTAACCAAATCATATTATGACTGAGTAGTAGATTTAGTATAGTTTGATCCCCCTCTAAAATAGTGTCCTTCTCTTGCTCGGTTAATGCAATCAATTGTTCGGTGATATTCTCTTCACGCCACCGCTGGTTGTTGATAACCAGCATACCCGAATTAAACCCAACCCCGTAACCAAAGGTTGCTCTGACGGCAGCTAAGTAGCAGCCGGAAATATCCAGAGAGAAGAGTTGGTCTAGGCAGAATGTGACCACCATATCACTATCGAGATAAAGCACCCTATCTTCTGCTACAAATTGAGGGATAAAGTAGCGGGCAAAGGTCATAAAATTGATATGGGAAAAGCCTGCGGACCATTCTTTATTGAGGGCTACGCCTAGTAGCTTTATATCTACCAAGTCGCTCCCTATCTGGTTGAGACGTTGTTGGTGATAGAGGAACCACTCTTTTGGTATATCTTGATTGAAGACGTAGATTTTGAGTTGCTTGTTATGATAGGTCAGTGATTTGAGAACGGTTTCGATTTGGCGAATATAGCCATAATCCCCCGCTAAGACCACCGCACGCAAAGCATCATTGTTCATATATTTCTTACTCCTTATGATAACGGGGGTATGTGCCAGTATATTTACTTTTCTCAATATAGCAAGATGAATTCAAGTATAAAAGATAGAGGAAATGCCTATATCTTGATGACTACTGATGTTACCGCCCGATAACGGATAGGTTCTTTTCTTTCATTTATTAGTTCAGCTACCGAACAGATACATCGAAAAACAGTCAAAGTCTCAGCCTTATCGGTTTGAGATGGCTTTTTTCGTTTTCTTAAGTTTTCAGAGTATGCAAAGAAACTACGAACGCTTTAGAAAAGGCTTTCTCTTTGGTAATTCTTCCAACCGTGATTATAACACTATTTTTGAGAACACGCAAAAAGCAAGCGTCCCGACTCCAAATAAAATGTAGTAAAGTAGCATTGCGACCATTGAAAATGCTTTCGACTGATTCGGAGTGTATTTCTCCAAAATAGAAAGGAGTCAATCAATAAAGGATAAGCGTGTGTCAATGGGGAAGGGGTGCTGACACAGTTGGAATGTGGTTTTGGCAGAGTATAATCATTGTAGCCAGAGGCTTTCCTTACCTGCATTCTATTGGATACGGTAGTAATCTGTCCTTGATGTTATTTGCTAGAAAATAGCTAGGATATGGTATAATACTGTCTGTGCCATGAGGTACTTCAAAATCGACCTTCAATCGTTTTTTGAAAATAGATGGTGTAAACTTTCTTTACACTGGATTAAATTGATGGGAGAATAGACAATGGGTGATAACTCAAAGATACGTGTTGTCGTCGGTATGAGTGGGGGTGTTGACTCCTCTGTCACTGCTCTACTACTCAAGGAGCAGGGCTATGATGTGATCGGCATCTTCATGAAAAACTGGGATGACACAGATGAAAATGGTTTTTGTACAGCAACAGAAGACTATAAAGATGTTGCAGTTGTTGCGGATCAAATCGGGATTCCCTACTACTCTGTCAACTTTGAAAAAGAGTATTGGGACAGGGTGTTCGAATATTTTCTTGCCGAATACCGTGCAGGACGCACACCAAATCCAGATGTTATGTGCAATAAAGAAATCAAATTTAAAGCCTTTTTGGACTATGCTATGAATTTGGGAGCTGATTATGTGGCGACAGGCCACTATGCACAGGTGCAGCGAGATGAGAGGGGCATAGTTCATATGCTGCGTGGTGCTGATAATGGAAAGGATCAGACTTATTTCCTTAGTCAGCTATCACAAGAGCAACTGCAGAAAACCATGTTTCCTCTAGGACATTTACAAAAGTCAGAAGTGCGTGATATTGCAGAGCGTGCAGGTCTTGCAACTGCCAAGAAGAAAGATTCGACGGGAATCTGTTTTATCGGTGAGAAGAACTTCAAAGAATTTTTAAGCCAGTATCTACCAGCCCAAAAAGGACGTATGCAGACCGTTGATGGTCGAGATATGGGGGAGCATGCAGGCCTCATGTACTATACAATTGGCCAACGTGGAGGCCTCGGTATCGGTGGACAAATTGGTGGTGACAATGCCCCTTGGTTTGTCGTTGGAAAAGATTTGTCGCAAAACATTCTGTACGTAGGTCAAGGATTTTACCATGAAGCCTTGATGTCAACTAGCTTGACAGCTAGTCAAGTTCACTTTACATGGGATAGACCTGAAACCTTTACGCTTGAATGCACGGCTAAGTTTCGCTATCGTCAACCAGATTCAAACGTGACCGTCCATGTGACGGGAGACAAGGCAGAGGTCATCTTCCATGAACCACAAAGGGCTATTACACCTGGTCAAGCCGTTGTCTTTTACAATGGTGACGAGTGCTTAGGTGGTGGCATGATTGATCTAGCCTTTAAAGATGGGAAAGTATGCCAATATATTTAGATTGACAAGTTTGTAAACTTTTAGGAGGTCAATGATGAAAATTGGAGTGTTACAGGCGACCACAAGACATAGAGATGAATGATGTGTTAATGCAAGCCGTTGAAAAGGTAGTAGCAGATTAACATGAAGTCGTCAATTTAGGTGTTTTTCCTAATGAGACGGAAAGTTATTCTTATGTGGATGTTGCGGTCATGATTAGTTTACTCATTGAGTCACAAGCCTTAGACTTTGTAGTAACAGGCTGTTCCTCTGGTCAAGGGATGATGCTAGCTTGTAACAGCTTACCGGGTCTTTATTGTGGCTTTGTTCAGACACCCCAAGATGCTTTCTTATTTGGTAGAATCAATAATGGCAATGTTGTCTCCTTGCCACTGGGATTGACAGTTGGCTGGTGCGGAGAGTTAAACTTGGAATATACACTTGAAAAATTATTTGATGGTGAGTTTGGCGTAGGCTATCCGCAAACAGATGCGGTTCGAAAGCAGCAAGAAGCAGCCCAATTAACCATAATCGGTCAAATTACTAAGAAAAGATTTTTAGAGATTATAGATGAGATAGATGAATCTCTAATCAGAAAAGTCGTCAATAGAAAGGTATTCTATCAATACCTTGACGAAAATGGGAAGAACCGTGCCTTGGTGGACAGGCTGCAAAACTTCATCGATTGACATTTCTATCAAATGTGATAGAATGAAAAAGAACAATACTATGATGGTCAAAGCTCATAGGAATTGGACGTTTTTTGCGTGCAGTTTCTGAGGGTTTTGACTCTTTTTGTGTAAAAAACAGAGATTCTGATGTTTGATCCTCTAAAAATTAAAGTGTCCACTGACCTCTTGTAACCTTCATTGGAACAGGAGGATCGGGCTGATATAGTTGTTTCGTTTATCTTTTATAATTGAACTTGTCTTGCTGTATTGAGGACAGTAAACGAAACAACTATATTTACAGGGGTTCAGAAAATAGCAGCTATTGACAGTTTCTTTACAGTTGTTGACAACAATGTCAATGTAGAGAGTGGTCTAGCTGTTTAAATACGTCTCACGTTTTAGTAGATTAAGACCAAGAGAAGATAAATGTAAAGGAGAAAATGGATGACATATAGGTTTACAGAAGAATATGACGTGATTGTAATTGGTGCGGGACATGCTGGTGTAGAGGCAGGACTTGCGACCAGTCGGATGGGCTGTAAGACCTTGCTTGCAACGATTAACTTGGACATGGTGGCATTCATGCCCTGTAATCCCTCTATCGGTGGCTCTGCCAAGGGAATTGTCGTTCGTGAAATTGATGCCCTCGGTGGTGAAATGGGACGCAATATTGACAAGACCTACATTCAGATGAAGATGCTGAATACGGGAAAAGGTCCTGCTGTGCGAGCTTTGCGAGCTCAGGCGGATAAGGCAAAGTATTCCCTAGAGATGAAAAAGACGGTTGAAAGGCAGGAAAATTTGACCCTGCGTCAGACCATGATAGATGAAATCTTGGTGGAAGAGGGTCGGGTTATCGGTGTTCGGACGGCGACTAACCAATATTTTGCAGCTAAGGCTGTAGTAGTGACAACGGGAACTGCCCTGCGTGGTGAAATTATTATCGGTGACTTGAAATATTCATCTGGCCCAAACAATAGCTTGGCGTCCATCACTCTGGCGGATAATTTGAAAGATTTGGGACTTGAAATTGGACGCTTTAAAACAGGAACACCTCCTCGTGTCAATGCGCGGACTGTTGACTATGCGGCAACAGAAATCCAGCCCGGAGATGAGAAGCCCAATCATTTTTCATTCCTATCAAGAGATGAGGACTATGTGAAAGACCAGATTCCTTGCTGGTTGACCTATACGAATGCGCGCAGCCATGAAATCATCAATAGTAATCTACATCGTGCTCCTATGTTTTCAGGTGTAGTCAAAGGGGTGGGACCGCGCTATTGCCCTTCTATTGAGGATAAGATCGTGCGCTTTGCGGATAAGGAACGGCATCAGTTGTTCTTAGAGCCGGAGGGACGCGACACGGATGAGATTTATATTCAGGGGCTTTCTACCAGTCTTCCAGAAGATGTCCAAAAGGACTTGGTTCATTCTATCAAGGGACTTGAAAATGCGGAGATGATGCGGACAGGCTATGCAATCGAGTACGATATGGTCATGCCTCATCAATTGCGGGCAACTCTTGAAACCAAGAAAATTTCTGGACTATTTACGGCAGGGCAGACCAATGGGACCTCTGGTTATGAGGAGGCGGCTGGTCAGGGAATTGTCGCAGGAATCAACGCTGCGCTTAAGGTGCAGGGCAAACCAGAATTGATTTTGAAGCGTAGCGACGGGTATATCGGTGTGATGATTGATGATTTGGTGACCAAAGGAACAGTAGAACCGTATCGTCTCTTGACCAGTCGGGCGGAATATCGTTTGATTTTACGTCATGACAATGCAGATATGCGCTTGACAGAGATTGGTCGTCAGGTCGGCTTGGTTGATGATGAGCGCTACCATGTCTTTCAGATTCACAAAAATCAATTTGAAAATGAAATGGTGCGACTTGATTCAATCAAGTTGAAGCCGGTCAAGGAGACCAATGAGAAGGTGGTTGCTATGGGCTTTAAACCCTTGACAGACGCCTTGACAGCCAAGGAATTTATGAGGAGACCCGAGGTGACCTATGCGGACGTGGTTCAGTTTGTCGGTCCAGTGGCTGAAGAATTATCTGATAAGACCATTGAATTGATTGAAACGGAAGTCAAGTATGAGGGCTATATCAGCAAGGCCTTGGATCAGGTTGAAAAAATGAAGCGGATGGAAGAAAAACGGATTCCAGCGGATATTGATTGGGATGATATTGATTCGATTGCAACAGAGGCTCGTCAGAAATTTAAGCTGATTTCTCCTGAAACAATCGGGCAGGCTAGTCGTATATCAGGGGTTAATCCAGCAGATATTTCAATCCTGATGGTCTATCTGGAAGGGCGCAGTCGTTCGATTTCAAAGAACAAGGCGAAGAAGGATGATGCTTAAAATTTATAACATCATTTCCGAGTGATGCAGCTTCATCTAGGAGAGTTGAAGGACTACTAAAAAAAGTATTGGGAAATGTGCTCTAAGGGGGTATTGAGCGCTCGAGAGAAGTGTTAATACTCATCAAAAATCAAATTCTGACGTCGTTATAGTCGTTACGTTTACTTTTATTACTTCGTTAAGTCGTCTTGTATAATTGAACTTGAGCTACAACTCACTGACAAAGCGTAGTCAGAAAGTTGAGTAACCCTAGATAGACATCACAGTAGGCATCTGATTGGCGCTAACACGCCAATCTAGTTGCCTTTGTGGGGGTCTCACTACGAAGCTAAAGCTTCTGTTCGGCCGCCTATTTTGTCTAGGAGTTGCTTTCACAGTCTAGGGATAGACTGTGGAAGGTTGGAGATAGAACGAGTGAAACTCGTGTCAAACGCTCTCGTATCTTGGGTAATTGAACACGCCCTAAACTCTGTGCGAAAAAGATAAATCTTCCTAGAGTCTAATGACTCTTCGTCAGATTTCCTATTTTCACTTTGAGTTTTTAACGGGCTTTGTATCTTGAGTTGTACTATTGAGAAAAGTTACACTTTTCTTATCTATCGCTTGTCTAGTTATCAACTAGACAACTACCTGCGACTTTTAACGAAAACTTCGTTTTCTTCATTTCCCATCTCAAACAATCTCTCCTCAGACTGTTTGAGCTAGTACTAAAAATAAACTAGACGGCTATATAAAGACTGGACGTTTGTCTGGTCTTTTTCTTCGATTAGGCTGGATCGGTTCCTGCAGGAAGTGGCGGGTTTTCTGTAAATCTTGTGTGGAAATAGAAGCTAGCATTTTCATTGCTTTTATGGTAGAATGGCAAGCAGAGGTTAGTAATGAAAAAATTTCGATTTTCAACGATTCATTTTGTGATGATTGGGGTAATTCTCTTTGGATTATTAGTATTTATCCATGGTCTATACCCGGATTCAACCGTCACTTATTTATCTATTTTTATAGCTCTCTTTTTGTTGGTCCTGCTCTTTGTATTCCAAAAGCATTCCTACGAAGTGAGCGAGACGGAGCAAATTACGTATTTAAATGCCCAAGCGGAATCTGGCTTGATGCGTCTTTTGGTACACATGCCAGTCGGGGTGATTAAAGTTCGCTTGGAAGATAACCAAGTAGAGTGGTTTAATACCTATGCTGAACTTCTTTTTGCCAAAGAAGATGGAGAATTTGATCAACAGAAGTTGCGCGAGATCATTGATACAGGTTTAGATGAAGACAGGAGCCATGTTACGGTTGCGGATAAGCGTTATGCGGTCTATGTTGATTACGAGCAGGGACTGTTTTACTTTTTTGATGCTTCAACAGAATATTATGCCACTTCTAATCTAATCGGTAGTAGACCAGCGATTGGGATTATTTCTGTCGATAATTATGATGAACTAGAAGATACTTACTCGGACTCCCAGATTAGTCAGGTCAATAGTTTTTTAGCTCAATTTGTGTCTGATTTCGCAAATGAAAACGGTATTTACTACCGCCGTGGTACCATGGATCGTTTTTATTTCTTTACGGATTACGCAGTTTTAGAAAGGCTGATTGAGGACAAATTCTCGGTTATCAATCGTTTTCGTGAAGAAGCGAAACAGCTGGACTTGGCTCTGACCTTGAGTATGGGGATTGCCTATGGAAACAATAATCACCAGCAGATTGGTCAAATTGCCCTGCAAAATCTCAATATGGCTGAAGTACGTGGGGGTGATCAGGCTGTTGTCAAAGAAAATGATGAGGGCAAAGAACTCCGCTTCTTCGGTGGTGGATCTGCGTCGTCGGTCAAACGGACAAGAACTCGTACCCGCGCTATGATGACAGCTGTCTCTGACAAGCTAAAGACAGTTGATGCAGTATTTGTTGTTGGTCATCGAAATCTAGATATGGATGCCTTGGGGTCTGCTGTCGGGATGCAGTATTTTGCCCAGAATATCATGAACAATGCCTACACTGTCTATGACGAAAAGGACATGGCATCAGATATTCAACGTGCCATTCAGAAATTGACCCAGGAAAATTGTTCCAATCTAATAACTGTTGAGGAGGCGAAAAAGCAGGTAACAGCGCGATCGCTCCTCATCATGGTTGACCATTCCAAGATTGGTTTAACCTTGTCAAAAGAGTTTTATGCCTTGTTTAGCCAGGTAGTTGTAGTGGATCACCATCGTCGGGATGCAGACTTCCCAGACAATGCGGTTCTGACCTATATTGAAAGTGGAGCAAGTTCTGCGAGCGAATTGGTGACAGAATTGATACAGTTTCAAAATGATAAACACCATAAGCTCAATCGGCTTCAGTCTAGTCTCTTGATGGCAGGGATCATGCTGGATACCAAGAATTTCACGTCCCGTGTGACCAGTAGGACCTTTGATGTGGCTAGCTATCTAAGAAATCGCGGTAGCGATAGTTCAGAAATTCAGCAGATTGCTGCGACGGATTTTAACGAGTATCGTCAGATCAATGAATTGATTTTAAGAGGTCGGAAGATTTCGGAACATATTGTTGTCGTCTGCGCTGATGAGGAGATTGTGTATGACAATATTGTCCCAAGTAAGGCGGCAGATAAGATTCTTGAAATGGCTGAAATTGAAGCGGTATTTGTCATCACGAAAAATGTCAACGATTATATTGCCATTTCAGCGCGGAGCAGAAGTAAGGTCAATGTTCAACGGATGATGGAAGAAATGGGCGGAGGCGGTCATTTTAATCTCGCTGCAGCTCAAATTCGGGAGCAGTCACTAGCACAAGTTCAAGAGCACTTGATGGAAATAGTGTTAGAAGAATCAAAAGAGAAATAAAAAGAGAAGGAGATCCTCATGAAAGTAATTTTTTTAGCAGATGTGAAAGGCAAAGGAAAAAAAGGAGAAATTAAGGAAGTTCCAACAGGATATGCTCAAAATTTTTTGCTTAAGAAAAATCTTGCCAAGGAAGCGACTAACCAAGCGATTAGTGAATTGCGTGGCAAACAAAAATCGCAAGAAAAGGCGCATGCGGAGATGTTGGCGGAGGCAGAGGCTATCAAAGCTAAGTTGGCAGAAGAAGCAACGCTTGTATCTTTTGTCGAAAAAGTAGGACCAGACGGGCGGACTTTTGGTTCGATTACGAGTAAGAAAATTGCTGAAGAATTGGAAAAACAATTCGGTATCAAGCTCGACAAACGCAATATCCAATTAGATCACCCGATTCGTGCGGTTGGTTTGATTGATGTACCAGTTAAAATTTATCAAGATGTGACAGGTGTGATTAACTTGAGCATCAAGGAAGCCTAGTGACGGTGTAAGAGAGATAGGAGGTGAGATCTTGGCAGAAGTAGATGAATTGCGTGTGCAACCGCAGGATATTTTGGCGGAGCAGTCGGTTCTTGGTGCGATCTTTATCGACGAGGGGAAGCTGGTTTTTGTCCGCGAATATATTGAGGCAGATGATTTCTTCAAATATGCTCACCAGTTGATTTTTAAAGCCATGATTGCCTTGTCAGATCGCCATGAAGCCATTGATGCAACGACCATGCGCAATCATCTGGCCAATCATGGTGATTTGGAAAATATCGGTGGGCTCAGCTATTTAGCCGAGGTCATCAATTCGGTACCAACGTCTGCTAATGCAGAATACTATGCCAAGATTGTCGCTGAAAAATCCAATTTACGCAAACTGATTGCACGTCTGACAGAGTCGATCAACCAAGCCTATGATGGTGCAGATGAGTCTGACGAAATCATTGCGCGTGCAGAAAAAGCCTTGATTGATGTTAGCGAAGGTGCTAGTCGTAGCGGGTTCAAGCAAATTGAAGATATTTTGAATCTCAATTTTGAAAATCTTGAAATTCGTTCGCGCCAGACTTCTGATATTACAGGGATTGCGACGGGCTATCCAGCTTTAGATGCTATGACGACAGGCCTGCACGAAGAAGAGTTGATTATTTTGGCAGCTCGTCCTGCGGTCGGAAAAACAGCCTTTGCCCTAAACATTGCACAGAATATTGGTACAAAATTAGGAAAAACCGTAGCTATCTTTTCTCTGGAGATGGGGGCAGAAAGTCTAGTTGATCGGATGTTGGCTGCTGAAGGGATGATCAACTCACGTTCCATTCGTACAGGTCATCTGACGGATGAGGAATGGCAGAAGTTGACTATGGCGCAAGCCAATCTGGCAAATGCTAGTATTTACATTGATGATACGCCGGGTATCAAGATTACAGAGATTCGTTCCCGCTCCCGTAAATTGGCACAGGAAACGGGGAATCTGGGCTTGATTTTGATTGACTATCTGCAGCTGATCACAGGAACGGGACGGGAAAACCGCCAGCAGGAAGTCTCTGAAATTTCGCGGCAATTGAAAATTTTAGCCAAGGAATTGAAAGTGCCGGTCATTGCCCTCAGTCAGCTTTCTCGTGGTGTGGAGCAACGTCAGGATAAGCGGCCTGTTCTGTCAGATATTCGTGAATCAGGGTCAATCGAGCAAGACGCAGATATTGTTGCTTTCTTGTATCGTGATGACTACTATGAACGCGGCGAGCAAGAAGATGGTGGTATCCCCAATAATACCATTGAGGTTATTATTGAAAAAAACCGTTCTGGAGCGCGTGGAACGGTTGAGCTAATGTTCCAAAAAGAGTACAACAAATTTTCAAGTATTTCCAAGAGGGAGGATGGATAAGAATGAGTGATGCATTTACAGATGTTGCAAAGATGAAGCAGATCAAAGAAGATATTAAGAACCACGAAGGACAAGTCGTTGAATTAACGCTTGAAAACGGTCGCAAACGCGAGAAAAACAAACAAGGTCGGATTACCGAGGTCTACCAATCCCTCTTTATTGTGGAGTACCAAGATCCTAACAATACCTACGTAGAATCCTATACGTATTCGGATGTGTTGACAGAAAAAATCTTGATCCACTACCTAGATGATGAAAAATGACCATAAGCCACTTAGAAATGGTTTACAATAAACCTGTATATAATTGCTTATAGTGTTTGAGAGACATCAGTCATGTTATTCACAAGTTTTAGTGATAGCATGATTTTTTTATTGGAACGGATATACTATGGATACTCTATTTCAGAGCTGGCAGAACTTCAAACCCGAGAAGGGATAATCCTTATGTTGAGTTTCCTCTTTTGAGATAGATCTGTTATAGTCATTTAGTTTATATTTTTATTACTTCGTTAACTCGTCTTGTATAATTGAACTCGGGCTACGAGCTGTGCAAAAAAGAGCGATAACTGTTTCAGTTTTAGCTGATGCTAGTTCTTTAGGAAATAGGCTGAAAACCTCCACTGGAGCTTTTCACTCATCAAAACTCCTATTTTTGCTTTGCTCGCTTCCACAGTCTAGGAATAGACTGTGGAAGGTTGGAGATAAAACAAGTGAAACTCGTGTCAAACGCTCTCGTATCTTGGGTAATTGAACACGGGCTAAAAGCTCGGAAAAAAGATAAATACTCCTAGAAGCAGAGACTTCTTCGTCGTATTTCCTATTTTTCATTCGCTTTTTACGCCCTTTGTATCTTAGATGGGCAGGTAATGCTTTACAATTTATCTAAATCGTGCTATACTGTAATTTGTGTGAAATAGCAGCAGAGGAATATGAAGCTCGTCAACAGGTACTTTGAAAGATAAGTAACCTTAGCTGTTTAGGCGAAGGGTATCTGCACGAATCAGGATTTCTCAAAGACTATTTCCATAAAATACATTTATGGAGGACATCACTATGTCACGTTATACAGGACCATCTTGGAAACAAGCACGCCGTCTTGGTTTGTCACTTACAGGTACAGGTAAAGAACTTGCTCGCCGTAACTATGTACCAGGTCAACATGGACCAAACAACCGTAGCAAATTGTCAGAATACGGTTTGCAATTGGCTGAGAAACAAAAACTTCGTTTCTCTTACGGTGTAGGTGAAAAGCAATTCCGTAACTTGTTCGTACAAGCTACAAAAATTAAGGGTGGAATCCTTGGTTTCAACTTCATGCTTCTTCTTGAGCGTCGTTTGGACAACGTTGTATACCGTCTAGGTCTTGCAACTACTCGCCGTCAAGCACGTCAATTTGTAAACCATGGTCACATCCTTGTTGACGGAAAACGCGTTGACATCCCTAGCTACCGTGTTGAAGTTGGTCAAGTGATTTCAGTTCGTGAGAAATCAATGAAAGTTCCTGCAATCCTTGAAGCGGTTGAAGCAACTCTTGGCCGCCCAGCATTCGTATCATTCGACGCTGAAAAACTTGAAGGATCATTGACTCGCCTACCAGAGCGCGACGAAATCAACCCAGAAATTAACGAAGCACTCGTCGTTGAATTCTACAACAAAATGTTGTAATATTTTACCGAATAAGATAGGCTGTAAAGCCATTATATTAGGCACTTTTGGGGCTTTATCCCAAGGTGCTTTTTTACTTATCCTATTTTAAGACGAAAAGTTACCTACATTACTTTATTTTTTAGTAAGAAAGCCATCTTGTTGTATTCTTGTGAAAAAATTTACAAAAAGTTTGAGAAGGCTTGTTAAAAGGTGTATACTAGAACCGTAACCAAGAGAAAAGGAGAAGGTTTATTATGAAGAAGAAAGTGTGGCTCGGTGCCTTACTTAGTTTGTTTGTAGCTGTTTTCTTGATAGCTTGTGGAAGTAAATCAACTAATACAGCATCATCGTCAACCCCTGCTTCCTCTTCGAAAGAAGAAGCTGTTTCGGGAGCATCAGAGAAGGTCTATACGGATCCGTCAGAGTTGAAAGATGGCTATGATGTTGTCATTATCGGTTCAGGTGGTGCAGGTATGGCTGCTGCCCTTGCTGCTCATGATGCAGGAGCTAGCGTAGCTATCCTTGAGAAAATGCCTGTCATCGGTGGAAATACAAGCAAGTCTTCAGGAGGAATGAATGCTTCGGAGACGAAATTCCAAAAAGAGCAAGGGATTGATGATAGCAATGATCTGTTCTATGAAGAAACATTGAAAGGTGGAAAAGGAGCGAACAATCCTGACTTGCTTCGTTACATGGTCGATCATTCTTCAGAAGCGATTGATTGGCTTGATAGTATGGGGATTACCCTTAACAATGTCACCTTCTCAGGTGGTTTCAGTAAGGCTCGTATCCATAGACCAGCAGATGGTTCAGCAGTCGGTGGTTACCTTGTAAATGGTCTCTACAATAACTTAATGGAACGTAAAGTACCGATTTTTGTCAATGCTACGGTCACTGAAATTATTGAAAAAGATGGTGCTGCGGCTGGTGTCAAAGTAACCATTGATAAAAAAGAAAAAAGCATCGCTGCTAAATCAGTCGTTGTAACGTCAGGCGGATTTGGTGCCAATATGGCGACGGTTACGAAATACAAACCAGAATTGAAAAGCTATGTAACGACCAACCATGAGGGTGCAACTGGTGACGGTATTGAGATGGCACAAAAATTGGGAGCAGATGTAGTGGATATGGAGCAAATCCAAATTCACCCAACTGTTTATCAAGAAAAAGCCTTCCTTGTATCAGAAGCGATTCGTGGTGAAGGTGCTATTCTTGTCAATGCGCAAGGAAATCGCTTCTACAATGAAATGGAAACGCGGGATAAGGTATCAGCTGCCATTAATGGACTTCCGGAACAGTATGCCTATGTGGTCTTTGACCAGCAGTTACGTGAACATTCAAAATCAATTGATACCTACGAGCAAAAAGGGATGGTGATCAAGGCTGATAGTGTGGAAGAGTTGGCAAAAGCGCTCAATGTTTCTGAAGAAAATTTGAAGAAAACGATTGAGGCTTGGAACACATCAGTAGAAGCGAAAAATGATACAGCGTTTGGTCGTACGACAGGAATGGATCGGAATATCTCAAAAGCTCCTTACTACGCAATTAAAGTAGCACCAGGTATTCACCATACAATGGGTGGTCTAAAAATCAATACCAATACGGAAGTATTGAACAAAGAAGGTCAAGCCATTCCAGGACTTTATGCAGCAGGTGAGGTGACAGGAGGTATTCACGGTAAGAACCGTATCGGTGGCAATGCCGTTGCAGATATTATCGTATTTGGTCGTCAAGCTGGAGAACAGTCTGCTCAATTTGTTAAGAAATAATGAAAAAGAGGAAATAGACCTAATCGTGATGTTGAAGTCTCGATTGTCTATCCTCTTTTCTATTTAGACTTGGGGTTTATAGCCGTTTAGTTTATTTTTAGTACTAGCTCAAACAGTCTGGGGAGAGACTGTTTGAGGTGGGAAATGAAGAAAACGAAGTTTTCGTTAAAAGTCGCAGGTAGTACTGGGGTACAGCAAGACGAGTTAACAAAGTAATAAAAATATAAACTAAATGACTATAACGGCTACTCCCTCAACAACAAGGTCTGATTAGGCAAGAAAATGGCGGGCAGAATGAAACCTTGGCAAGATTAGTAGATGAGGGGAAAGTTGTTGCTTGAGGACTATGGAAATTATAGGATAACTAGAAAAGGGTGGTGGGACAAGAGTTTAGTAGAGGTATTGAATTTGGAAGTCTGATGAGGAGTTCTTGCTAGACTATAACTATTAGGTTTTTACAAGTCTGACCATCATTCCTCTGGTGCTTGCTCGATCTCGAATGCTTCAAATGATAGAAGGTAATAAGGTTATTTCTCTTTCTGTGATACTGGAAATCGTATGGAAAAAATTTAGAATAAATGCTTGTGAAAAAAATTACAAAAATGGTTGCAACAGAGTACTAAATAGGGTACAATAGGACAGTAACCAAAAGAAAAGGAGAAGGTTTACTATGAGGAAGAAAGTTTGGCTCGGTGCCTTACTTAGTTTGCTTGCTGCTGTCTTCTTGATTGCTTGTGGAAGTAAATCAACCAATACAGCGGCATCGTCGTCAACCCCTGCTTCATCTTCGAAAGAAGAAGCTGTCTCAGGAGCATCAGAGAAGGTCTATACAGATCCAGCAGAATTGAAAGATAGTTATGATGTTGTCGTTATCGGTTCAGGTGGTGCAGGTATGGCTGCAGCAGTCTCTGCTCATGATGCAGGAGCAAGTGTGGCAGTTCTTGAGAAAATGGGAGAAGTAGGTGGAAATACTGCAAAGTCATCTGCAGGTATGAATGCCTCTCAAACAAAGTTCCAAGATCAAGAGGGGATTAAAGATTCAAACGATAAGTTCTATGAAGAAACCCTCAAGGGGGGTGGCGGAGCAAACGATCCCGAGTTGCTTCGTTACTTGGTAGATAACTCTGCCGCTGCGATTGACTGGTTGGATGGTATGGGAATTACCCTTAGCAACATCACAACTACTGGTGGTATGAGTGAAAAACGTACGCACCGCCCAGCAGATGGATCAGCAGTTGGTGGCTACCTTGTAACAGGTCTTTACCACAATTTGGTAGAGCGTAAAATTCCAATGTTTGTCAAAGCAGATGTGACAAATCTGGAAGAAAAAGATGGTAAGATTTCAGGCGTTGAAGTGACAATTGATGGGAAAACCAAGAAAGTTGCGGCAAAAGCGGTTGTGATTGCGACAGGTGGTTTCGGTGCTGACTTAGAAAAAGTAGCACAATTAAATCCAAAGCTAAAAGGTTATGTGACAACAAACCAATCAGGTTCAACTGGTGATGGTATCGCCCTTGCAGAGGCAAAAGGTGCTGCGACAGTTGACATGGAACAAATCCAAATTCACCCAACCGTAGAGCAAGAAAAATCTTACTTGATTACAGAAGCGATTCGTGGTGAAGGTGCTATCTTGGTCAACTCAAAAGGTGAACGTTTCTTTAATGAATTGGAAACTCGTGATAAAGTATCTGCAGCAATCAATGGTTTAGAGCCAAACTACGCCTATGTAGTTTTCGATTCAGCTTTGAAAGATCGCGTAAAAGCAATTGCTCAATATGAGAAAAAAGGTCTTGTTAAATCTGGTGAAACAGTAGCAGATCTTGCAAAAGAAATTGATGTCCCAGCAGATGCCTTGCAAACAACCTTGGATACATGGAACAAGGCTGTTGCAGACAAAAATGATGCAGCCTTCGGTCGCTCAAGCGGTATGGATCATGCCCTAGATGCAGCTCCTTACTACGCTATTAAAATTGCACCAGGGGTACACCATACAATGGGTGGTCTAAAAATCAATACCAATACGGAAGTATTGAACAAAGAAGGCCAAGCTATTCCAGGGCTTTATGCAGCTGGTGAAGTAACCGGTGGTGTTCATGGTAAGAACCGTATCGGTGGGAATGCTGTTGCAGATATTATCGTATTTGGTCGTCAAGCCGGAGAACAATCTGCAAAATTTGTGAAAAAATAAGTCATTAAGAAGTTGAGGAAACAGTGCCTCAGCTTCTTATTTTTCTATAATAGACTTGTTCGGTAACCAAATGTGATATACTATTTGTATGGAAACAATGTATGAAAAATCTCAAAAACTCAGTTCAGAGAACTTCAAACTTCTCATAGGTGTTCAAAAAGAGACCTTTCAAGAAATGCTTACCTGTCTCAATGTAGCTTACCAACGTCAACATCGTCAAGGAGGTCGTCCACGCAA
>NZ_MSJL01000020.1 GCF_001921825.1 Streptococcus acidominimus | reverse complement strand
GATAGTCTAGGTGAGGACGACCGCCACGACTGATGACTTTATCTTTACGACTGAATAACTCTGACAACAAAGGAAGAAAGATATTCCAATCCATAACGGCATCCAAACGTTCTAAGGGATTGCCTTTTTCTGATAGTTTTGACAAGATTTTTTCATCGTCTGTGAATAAATGCATGACAGATCTCCTCATTACTTTTTATTCCCCAATTATCTCATTTTGGGGAAATTTAGGAAGTTTTTAGAGGTCCCCTTAAAAGAAAAGAATTGATAACTACTAAAAAACTATGTATAATATATTTGTATTCAGATGTAGTTTATCAATCTTTTTTAGAAAGAAGGATTGAACAATGGCTAGTATTACAAAGGTAGGTAAAAAATATAAAGTACAAATTTCACTATACAAATATGGACAACATAAAAAGTTAATCCAAACTTTTAAAACAAAATCAGAAGCAGAGTTATGGGCTTTAGAAATGGAATTAGAGAAAGGAAAAGGAAAGCAACTCTCAAACAGAGAAGTATCAACCCAGAAATCTATAAGCTGTTACAAAAAATTCCTGTCAAATCTAATGGATATATTTTTGATACCGATAACTTCAAACAGGCTTATCGCTTGAAACATCTACTCAAGCAATTAGATATACCTGAAACAACCTTTCATGGTTTACGAGACACTCATGCATCATTTTTGTTCTCAAAAGGAATTGATATTGTTTATGTATCCAAACGACTTGGACACTGCAATATTCAAACTACACAAAACTATTACTTAGAGCTAATGCCAGAAAAAAAGCACCAGCAAGATGCCGATGCCTTAAATTTATTATCTTCTCTAAGCAGCGAAACAATTTGAACCAACTTGAACCAAAAAGCTCCGCTGAAGATTGACACAGTAACGTTTGTATTAACGTTTTGAGAACTGGCTAGCTTTACGAGCTTTCTTAAGACCTGGTTTTTGGCTCATTCTGTTATTTAAATCCAAAACCCTTTAAAATCAACGTTTCTAAAATGAAAAATCACTAAAATTCTTATTTATAGACAAATATTTAAACCTAAACGGTATCAAAAAGGTATCAATTTTCTGTAGTTTCGGAGCTTATAAAATAAACGAAAGCTATCTCAATCAGTTGGGATTTTTTATTGACCTTTTTTATGTATATGATATAATTAAATAAATTACATAAAGAGGTACATAATATGGTTACAGTAGAAAAAAATAGAGCTGTCACATTCCAAGCTAACAAAGAATTGGTAAGCGAAGCAATGACAGTATTAAACAAAAAAAATTTAACCTTATCATCTGCTTTAAGATTATTCCTTCAAAATGTCGTTGTCACAAATGAGGTTGACTTATTGACAGAGGAGGAGCTAGAGAAAGAAAAACTTTTCAAGCAATTTCAAGCTGAAATCAACAAAAATATTGAAGATGTTCGTCAAGGAAAGTTTTATACCTCTGAAGAAGTGAGGTCTGAACTTGGACTATAAGAAATATCAGATTATCTATGCTCCTGATGTTTTAGAGAAGTTAAAGGAAATTCGTGATTATATTTCTCAAAACTATTCCTCGACATCAGGTCAGCGTAAAATGGAGCAAATCATTAGCGACATAGAAAAACTCGAGGTTTTCCCTGAAGTTGGTTTTGATGCCGATGAAAAATATGGTTCAAAAATCAGTAAGTACCACAGCACTAGAGGCTATACCCTAAGTAAAGATTATATTGTCCTTTATCACATTGAGGAGGAAGAGAATAGGGTCGTTATTGATTACTTGCTTCCTACTCGAAGCGACTATATGAAATTGTTTAAATAACAATCAAAAGCCTTAGCATATTGCCAAGGCTTTTAAAGTGTCGTTATCGCAATAAGCGACGCAACGCCTTATTCGACTGTCTCACAGAACGGCCAAAAAAGCGTAATACAGAAAATGCAATCATCCAACCAAATAGCGTTTTTCTCATAGCGTTATCTCCTCACTAAATATTATACCACAGGTTACTTCTTACTAGACTTTTTGCGGGCGATTTCCTCACGCATTTTTTTCTGATAAAATTCTATTTTTTCATGAGGAAGCATATTGCGGTAAGTCTTAATAAAATCATGATAAATCAAGTATTTCTTATCAGGATTAGTTAAATCCTCTACAAGCTTATTGAACCCTACTTTGAAGGTATCAAGGTCTTCAATGATGATATAAAGGTCGGAATCTTTTCGAAGGAAACGAATATTGTAATTATCCTTAAGATGTATCTCTAAAACATTGATAGACAAGTCTTTCGTCCAAAATTCCTGACCTTGTTCATCCTCTAAAATCAACGATTCAATGATATTAAAGGGGTAGGCAGAAGCTAAACAATCTCCAGTTGCTGCTTTATGGGCAACTTGTAAGAACCCTATTAATTCTTTACCAGAAAAGGGGCTAGGCTGTGGGATTTTATAAACGAGTGGTTTGTTAGTATTAGTCATCTTCTTTCTCCTTGTTTATTTATTCCATGGTTCTCTTGACAACAAGAAACCTAGTCTTTTTTAGCCTACGGCGATCGGTCGTCAGCTTTTCAGCCTGCCGACTAGCTTATTGTCAAGAGACTTTCACGGCATAAAGTGCTTAAAATAAGTTTTTCTCAATTATATTTTTTATCGTTTTGACTGCCGTCACTATATTTAGTTTAGGCGGTCGTATTTGATTAGCTAGTCTCATAGTAGAGCGGAATTCTTTTTCTGGCAAATACTTTTTAGCATTCTTACGCCAAAGAGCCAACTTTTGATTCACAGCTTTAAGCCTATCAGTCAAGCGGTCCATCTGTTGTTTAAGCCCCTTATTTTCATGCTGGAGCCTATCAACTTCAGACTTCAATTCCTTGTTTTCTGTTAGTAACTTTTCACTTTTTATCAATGATTTAGCTAGATTGTTCTGGTCTTTTAGAGACTTATTCAGTTTATGCTCTAAAGCATTCCTGTCCTGCCTCAGTCTAACGTTATTTGTCGCATTTTTAGAAGCAGTCTGATATAGCCTATTATAGGTTTCTCTATTCATCTTTAGTTTGCCGTCAAGTGTACGCTTTGCTAGTCCTTCTGCGTGTAGCTCCCTAAATCCTAAAGGCTCAACCTCTTTCAAATCAGTTAAACTTTCAGCTAAGGTCTCTATTTCTTTTTCGTATTGCTTCAACTCTTCGAGAGTATGCCACTCCTTCTGCTCCAAATGCCGGAGCAGTTGCTCTTTTTCTGAAACAGTCAACTCTAGCTGGTTTATTTTCTGGCTTATCTGCTCTAACTTATCTTGTTTTTCAGATAGTCGTTGCTCGACATCATCAAGCAATCGTTGCTTCTCCTTATATTCAGCAGTATCAAGATGTTTTTTCTCACTATCAACCTCTCCACGTTGTAAAGTGTACCCTTTATCATTCAGGTATTTTGGAAACTCCTCCTGGATTTCCTTAAGCTGTTCCTTATGACCAAATAAAGCTTTTGAGCTAAGCTTCCCATCTTTCAGTGGTACAAGTCCAAGGTGCATGTGTGGGGTACTTTCGTCAAGATGTACCATGGCATAAGCTATATTCTGTTCTCCGTATCTTTCTGCAAAGAAATTTTTAGCAGTCTCAAAAAATTCTTTCGTCTGCTCCTGGCTCATATCCTCAAAAAATGCCTTATCAGATGTGATAATCCATTCATTGCACAATACAGCATCTTTCCGAATAGCACGTTTAGATAGTTTATTGTCATTGACATACTTTTTTATTTGTTTGTCGTAGGGAATAGAGCGGTCACGGTCTGTTAACTCATAATTTAGATGACTTCGTTCGGGGTCAATATCCTTGTTTGAATGATTTTCAAAAACACGTTCATTATGGCGATAAGCACCACCGAGATTACCAGATTTGTATTTGACCATTCTAGCTACTGCATAACTCATTGATTTTTCTCCTTTCTCGGCTCAAAAGGTCGCCGAGCTGGTGGCGGATAATTGCCACCAGAAATAAGCAACCCATAGGCAAGATTTTTTCCTGAAGGGTCGGCACTACTTCCATGTAAAGTGTAACGCACTACACTTTACTCCGTAAATGTGCGTTCTCCGAAGGGTCTTGCAGACAGCTTTTCGCTCCGAATACGGGAGCGACTTCGAACCACCTCTCGAGCCACAAGAGGAGTTTCGATTATACTCGCCGAAGCGAGTAAGGCACTTAATCAGTGCCAAAGGTCGTACGCTTCGCATTGTCCGACAATCTACCGACCACCATAATAGGCTAATTGTTTTTCAAGTCTTGGTCGCTCATATTTCAACAAGTCTTTTAGCAAACCTAAATAATCAATATCTGATGTTTGATAGGTTTCTAAAATCTTTTTGTATTTTGCTCGTGTGTTTCTGTGTAGTTGCTTCCAGATATTTTTATCTCGTGTAAGAGCTACAAGATAGATCTGAGTTTCAACAGGTAAACCTTCAAATTTGAATGGTTTAAAAACAACAGTATTGATAACCTCGAATATCTCCTCAACTGAACGACTTCTTAACTGAAATTCCAATCGCCACCAATGCTTAAATTGACTTGCAAATTCCTTTTCTTTGTCAGTCCCATTTTCTAGTTGCTCTTTTTTCTTGTTATACAGCCTAACCTGTTTTTCCGAGCGAGAAGCACCTAAATACTTCGTTTCTAGTTTTCCAGTATCTGAACGAAATTCTTTGGTCGCAGTGGGGCGCCCTTTTTTCTCTAGCACAAACTCACTACAATCAACCTCAAACAAATCAAAAGCTAAGTCAGCACGAGATATTGAAATATCTTCAAGATATGGTATAATAGTGTCTATAATTTCAGTATCTACTGAACGGAGTTTATTAGGGTTGAACTCCAAACGGAAAGGGCGAGCATTAAAGGCTTGTCCTTTTATTTTGTCATATTCCATGTGGAGCACAACTTGACCTCCATCCTTTGTGTAAGCTCTGAACATATCAGTCATAGCAGTTTGAATAATAATAGCTGTATGACCTTCAACCAATCTTTTTAAGCCTAGGAGCTTGTATGATTTGATGTAAGCTGTTATCGTAATATTGTCTAAGCTAACTTTTAATTCCAAACAAGACTCCTTTCTTTTCTTGGTCGCCTATCGGCGCCAATTTTTTTGACTGCGTAAAGGCCTACGTAAAATGACATTCTCGGGGGAGCAACCCCGATCCGACTTCGTCGGACCATTTTCATTTTGCTCCAGCCAAACTTGCCAAAAAACGGGTGTAGTAAATGCACATCAGATGTGCACATAGCGGGCTGTTAGAGGGCGCCCAGTTATAATTTTTTCGTAACCCCTAAAAATCTGACCTCAAAACTATGTTTTCAAAATATTTTCATAACTGTTTTCATAAATGTTTTTAACTAGAAATTTTGTAAATTCGAAATAGATTTTTTGAAAAACTCTTCTCGGTCAACTAAAAATATTTTGCAGATTTTTTCAACAATTTCATCTGGTGGAACTTCCTTATTTTTCTTGTAGCTAAAGAAACGATCTTTGGCTTTTTTGATTTCTCCCAAATCATTAGACACATCAGTAAATAGTAATTCATTCAGTTCAAACCAACGTAGCTCAGATTGCATGCGAAAGCGTTCAAAGTTTCGCCAAAATAAACGACCATTATCAATTTTCTCTAACTCCTTGAACAAATGAAGTTTTTCAGCTTTTCTAAATTCTTTAGAACGAAACATGGAGACTTCTTCAGGAGTGAAACAAGGGAAGACTCCTTTTTCTGTAACAGCTATCGGTAACTTCAAGCGATTATCTCGGTCTGATAGTACCTTTTGGATAAACTGACTCATAGTCAATTTGTTATCTAGCTTGTAACTTATCAATCGAGGATTTAGTAAGTCAAACATATCAGTCATTTTTGAGAATAAACTCATCAATATAGAAAAATAAATATCGGCACTTGTATATTCCTGATAATCAATTTGATAAATCTCTAGGCGAGTTCTAATAGATTCATTAAGAGTATTATCATTTCCAAAATAAATAGTTATCATGTTACACCTCGTTAATGTACGTTCTATAAGGTAAACTGCGATTGTAATAGTATCCAGCCATTTGTCTCTCACGTTCAATCAAGTTAACCTCTTCTAGCCTTTGCAATATATGAATCATAGTTTTATTGCCACACGAAAACATTTTTGCCAACTCAGAAATTTTATAATTTAAGTAAATACTTCCCTCAGCATCTATCCAACCTTTTTCAATAGCTTCTGTCTGTTTACCTTTCAAGACAGTGTAGACTAAGATATCACTAGCAGATAGACTACTGTAAAAATCATCTCGAAAAAGTACTTTCGGGATAAGATAATAATCTTTATCGTAGTCCATAATTCTCACCTCTCAAATTGTTGTAGCCATTGAGCGACCTTGTGCTTATCGTACAAGGTCACCCCATCAATCACCATGTGGGGCATTCCTTCCTTCTGCCATTTAGCAACGGTTGTCGTTGAGACATCTAGCCAACGGCATAAGCCAGCCATTCGAACCATAGGCTTATAGAGTTCCTTGTCCTCAAGGGCTTTTTCTATTGCCTTTTGGAGCATGTTATCATAGCGAGCCAGTAACTTCTTTTCGGTTACTTTTGGAAGCTGTATAGTAAATCCTTCTGTCATTTTGAGTTCTCCTTTTTGTTAAAATCGTTTTATAGCTGTTTCCACTACCTATTTTCTGGGAACGGCTCAATCTAAAATAGTTCCATAGGGTAAATATACCTGTATAGTTTTTCAGACAGAGAGACACTCCTATTTTTCAAGGCTGGTTCTTGCTTGTTTCATACGTTCAGCAAGTTCTTGACGTTGTTCTTCTGTCATCTTGCGTTTTTTCTTAGGAAATACGTTGATTCCAAAATCTTCACCAATTTTCATGACTGCATTAAGCCAAATCGTTCTACCTTCTTCTTCCTCAGTGTTTAACACTTCATAAGCTTCAGGAAGTTTTAACACCTTTTGAATGTGCGGGTAATAATTAGTTTCAATCGTCCACTGTTTATCCAGTGCATCAAATCGGACAAACGTTTCTTGTTCTTCTAGTGTATAAGCCATAATTTGCCTCTTTCTTTATTGTATAAGCTTCGAAAAAATTAAACATATTTGTTTAATAATTAGATTTTATAAAACATTTTTGTTTTTGTCAACTAAAATTATACTTATTTGTTTAAAAATGATAAAATAATGCTTTGAAAGGAGTTTTATATGTCTAATATTGATGATATTTTTGAAAAACCACCAACAAGAATACGAGAGCTAATTATAAAATCTGGAAAAAAATTAAAAGAGATTAGTAAAGAAGCTGACATTCCTTATGGTGCTTTAAGTTCTTACAATCAAGGTATTAGGACACCTAAAAAAGAAAATGCTATAAAACTAGCTAATTATTTTGGTGTATCAGTTCCATTTTTGTTAGGAAGAGATAGTATTCAAGATGAAAAAGAAAACACATTGAAAAATCTTACTGAAGATGCCAAAGTTGCCTATCTTCATTTGGTGTATTTAGCGCAGTCTAGTAAAAATTTGAACATCCTAAATAACGAGGATATTCAAAAATTACAATCTATCCATGAAGAAAAGAAAAAGACCTTAGATAAACTAAAGGACTTACAGAACTGCTTATTCAAGTTAGAAGCGGAAGAAGAGACCTTACAAGACAAATTCAAAGTACAAACAACTGAAATATTTAATAAAATCTCTAATGAAAAAGGAGAAATTGAACTTTCCTTACATGACTTAAAACAATTACTAAATAAATAATCTGAATTGGTCATAATTTCTTTATTTTATAAGCTTCGAAACATAAAAAATAAAGGAGAAATTACAATGTCCATTCACAAATACCCAAGCAAAAAAGCCAAAAATGGCTATTTGTATTTAGTCAAGGTCTATATGAGAAGAGACGGTCAACGTGCAGACCATATCAAACGTGGCTTTCGTACTCGAAAGGAAGCCAAAGATTACGAAGCTAGGCTAATCTACCTTAAGGCTTCAGGAAAGTTGGAAGAGTTCATCAAGCCAACTCATAAAACTTATAACGAAATATTCGAGAAATGGTATCAAGCCTATCAAGATACGGTAGAGCCAACAACGGCTTCACGTACTCTTGATATGTTTAGGCTTCACATTCTGCCAGTTATGGGAGAACTGCCTATCAGCAAAATCTCCCCTTTAGACTGCCAGAACTTCATCACCGAAAAAGCTAAGACATTTAAAAATATCAAGCAAATCAAGTCGTATACTAGGAAAGTCTTTGACTTTGCAATCAAGATGAAACTGCTTAAGCATAACCCTATGGCTGAAATCATCATGCCAAAGCGGAAAAAGGCACGGATAGAAAACTATTGGACAGTTCAGGAATTACAAGAATTCCTTGCTATTGTTATTCAAGAAGAGCCTTATAAGCACTACGCACTCTTTAGACTATTAGCTTACAGTGGCTTAAGGAAAGGCGAGCTATACGCTCTTAAATGGTCTGATATAGACTTTCAGAGTGAGACACTAAGCGTCAATAAAAGCTTAGGACGATTAGACGGACAGGCAATCGAAAAAGGCACTAAAAACGATTTTTCAGTTCGAAGGATAAAGCTAGACAGCGAGACGGTCTCTATTCTGCAGGAATGGAAGGCAAATTGTCAAAAAGAAAAGGCACAACTAGCAGTTGCACCCCTTTCTATCGGGCAAGATTTTATCTTTACTTACTGCACACGGTCAGGCTCAATAGAGCCACTTCATGCAGACTATATCAACAATGTACTATCACGGATTATCAGAAAGCATGGCTTAAGGAAAATCAGTCCTCATGGTTTCAGGCATACCCATGCAACCTTGATGATTGAAATTGGAGTTGACCCAGTCAATACAGCAAAAAGGCTAGGTCATGCAAGTAGTCAAATGACTTTAGACACCTATAGCCATTCAACAGCTAATGGAGAAGATAAGTCCATCAAGCAATTTGCAGACTATCTCAAAGCAAAATAACAGTCAAAAAAGATGTAGAAGTTTTTCCAAAACGGTATCAAAAAAGGTATCAAAAGCAAAAAATAACAAAAAAAGCACCTTGCAAGAGACTTGCAAAATGCTTGTAATCGTTGATATAAAGCAATTCTTAACGTTTTGAGAATTGTGAAGCTTTACGAGCTTTCTTAAGACCTGGTTTCTTACGTTCTACCATACGAGCGTCACGTGTAAGAAGTCCTGCGCGTTTCAATGAGTCGCGGAAGTCTGGGTCTACTTGAAGAAGGGCGCGAGCGATACCGTGGCGGATAGCTCCTGCTTGCCCGGCATAACCACCACCTACAACGTTTACAAAAACATCATAGCTACCGACTGTTGAGGTAACAGCAAATGGTTGGTTGATGACCAAACGAAGGTCAGCGTGTGGGATGTACTCTTCTACATCTTTTTTGTTAACAGTGATTTTACCAGTTCCTGGAACAAGGCGAACGCGTGCAACAGCGTTTTTACGACGTCCAGTACCTGCATATTGTGCTTGTGACATACTTTATTTGTTCCTTTCCTTAGATAAGTCCTGAAATATCAAGAACTTCTGGTTGTTGTGCAGCGTGGTTGTGTTCAGAACCAACGAATACTTTCAATTTCATCCCTTGAGCGCGTCCAAGAGTGTTGTGTGGAAGCATTCCTTTAACTGATTTTTCAATCAAGCGAACTGCATTTTTTGAACGAAGTTCACCAGCAGTGATTGATTTCAATCCACCTGGGTACATTGAGTGAGTGTAGTAAACTTTATCAGTTGCTTTTTTACCAGTCAATTTTACTTTTTCAGCATTGATAACGATCACGAAGTCACCTGTATCAGTGTGCGGTGTGAATGTTGGTTTGTTTTTTCCACGAAGAACGCTTGCTACAACTGCTGAAAGGCGTCCAAGAGGCACATCAGTTGCGTCCACTACGTACCATTTGCGTTCAACTTCACCTGGCTTAGCCATGTATGTTGTCTTGTTCATGATTTCTCCTATATGAATATCGTTTTTGTTTACAGGGCGGATGTTCCAGTCCGCAAGTTATTTGAAGGTTCCGGGGCCTTTCAAATGGGGTAAACAATACCGTTTTCCATTATATCAAAAGAAAAGAGAGAAAGTCAAGCCTTACTACTCTTTTTTCTTAATTTTTTACTCTGGTAAATTTCCAAAATAAAGTTCCTGTTTCTGCTCAAAATTAGGGATTGGTCCAAGTCTCCTTGTCTACTCAAATAAACTAGGAAACTTTTTTCAGAAATAGACGAACAACTTACTCCTATCCCTACTATAACTCTAAGTAAGGCAAGGGGCGGTCACTATCTAAGGGGTGCTCCTCTATGCTTTTTTCTACTAGATTAAACCATTGTTTTGAAAATACTTCAAAGGAGAGGCTAGCTTCAGGGGTAGTCTGCTCTAATCGTCTACCAAACCACGCCATAGTCGCCTGTTCAAACTGTAACATCGCATAAGCAATCCGAGGCAAACCTGCCGCATCAAAATCTGTATGAAGAGAGCAAGCAACTTCTTGTGCCTGAGGGAGGAACTGACTTTCAATTTTATAACGCGCTTCTTCCCCCAGTTCTTGCCAATGAAGTAGATGTCCTTCAATTTGATAGAAGAAATCAAAGCATTCCTCATCTTCCTTAAAATTAGCGAGAATAAAAGCTCGCTCCACCTCTTGACTAGCCGCCTTTACAGCATTCACCAGCAACCTTTGCTGCATACTATACCAATAGTCCAGAGCGGCTTCTGCTGAGACGGTTTCTTCTATATACATTTCTTCTGCCAGACTTTCTGGACTAGCCTGTCCCGTGTTGACTTGCTCCACCTTTTTAAATAATCGGTCAAAAAATCCCATGTCTTCTCCTCATTTATAAATAGTTCTACTATCGTTTATCTCCAGAGCACTACAAAGCTCCTAATCAAAGCATTCGTCAACTAAGAATTATCGCTGATCTCTTCCAATGGATAAAATAGCCAGAGAGCCTGTTCCTGTGTGGCTAGCGATAATCGGTCCCAGAGGCGCCATAATGACTTGCTCTACCTGTGGATCTGCTAGCAAGGTAGCGCGCAACTGTTCTGCCGCCTCCACATCTCCAGTATATGCCACCATGACACAGGATTCATCCAGTTGCCCCAGCGTTAGAGCAAGCATTTCCTTTATCCCTTTTTTCTTACCACGAAGTTTGGCAATCGAGACAAGTTTTCCGTCCCGATCAATCGAAATCAGAGGTTTGATATTGACCAAGCCACCGATGAGAGCTGCTGCCTTTGACAGGCGACCACCACGCACTAAGTGTTGCAAATCATCAACCAAGAGATAGGTTCGAATACGGGGGATTACATCCTCAATAATAGCAAGCGTTTCAGCGAGTGAAGCACCTGCTTCCCTGGCTTGGGCAGCTTTTAAGACCAAGTAAGCCTCACCCAAGGTGGCAGCCTTGGTATCGATAATCTCAATCACTGCTTCTGGATAGTCTTCCATGACCATTTCCCGCGCCATGACTGCACTTTGATAGGTACCTGATAAGGCGGCAGAAAAAGCCAGATAGAGGACTGCTTGGCTAGCCTTTGCGGCTTCCCTAAACAGGGCTTCAAACTGTCCGACATTGACCTGGCTCGTTGTCGGTTGTCCACCCGCCAGCATTTTTTCTAGCAGGACATCACTGGTCAGGCGGTTCTCACCAACTGTTTCATAGACGACGCCGTCTAACTCCACGGTCAAGCCCATGACGGTTAGGTCGTATTGTTCAAGCCATTCTACTGGTAGATCCGCTGTGGAATCGGTCACGATCTTAAATGGGGTCATATCTCTCCTTCTAAACTGCTCCTTGCAGTCTCACACTTTCTTCCGAAAAACTTCATACATTAGCACTGCTGCTGCTACGCTAGCATTTAAACTCTGCACATGCCCTTTCATGGGAATGGTAACCATCTCATCAACCTGCTTTTTGATATTGGCAGAAATCCCCTTGCCCTCGCTTCCGATGATGAGCGCCATCTTGCCTCTTGTATCCCACTTGTGGCTAGGGGTTCCGTTCATATCTGTCCCAAAAATCCAGAAGCCTGCCGCCTTTAATGTCTCCAAGGTCTGGCTTAGGTTTGTCACTCGAGCAATGGGAACATGGGCGACCGCACCTGTTGAGGTCTTTGCGACAACGGGGGTCACACCGACCGCGCGGTGTTTGGGAATGATAATTCCTGCGACCTGAGTCGCGTCTGCCGTTCGTAAAATTGAGCCAAAATTATGGGGATCTGTCAAGCCGTCCAGAATCAGAATCAAGGGATTTTCTTCTTGCCCTGCCCTGTCCAAGATGTCGGTCAACTCTGTATAGGCAAATGCCGACACCCGTAGGACAAATCCTTGGTGAACAGCGCCTGACGTCATGTCAGATAAACTTTTCTTAGAGGTCCATGAAATGGACACCTTTTTGTCAGTCGCAAGAGCCTTGATCTTATCCACATTTTTTCCGCGCAAATCATCCTGAAGGTAGAGCTTATTGCCGACATTGGCTTCTAAACTTTCTACCACCGCATGCACGCCATAAACGATATCATTTGTTTCTACTTGTTTCATGTCCCTATTATAACACGAAAACAGGGAGTGGGGAAGAACTCATTAAATTCGAGAGACAACTGATTAACACAGCTTGGTAAATAGAGCCAAGTTTCCCAAATCAAGCTCGGTTTACAACAAATAACCAATTATAGCTTTATTCGTGTTTCCTACATCTTATCACCCCAGAAGCTCCCCTGCCTAATGACCTATTCAAACATGGAGGTTTTGCTGGCTGTCTGGTCAAGGAATGGGGATAATAGATGATGGTATGGTATAATAAAACATAGCTTTCCATTACGATAGGAGACGACCATGCCCTTACTTCATCGAACGATTAAGCTGGTTCTTGCGACCTGTATCGCGATTAGCTTGGCTGATTTTTTACAACTATCTTACGCTACCTCCGCAGGCATTATTGCTATTTTAAGTGTTCTGGATACGAGACGGGCTTCGCTCAAGACGGCTTGGGCTAGGCTGTGGTCAACGCTTTTAGCCCTTGCCCTTGCGACACTTGCCTTTTCATTTCTAGGGTTTCACCTGCTGACCTTGGGGCTCTACCTCTGCCTCTATGTCCCGCTTGCCTACAAGGCAAATCTGACTGCAGGGATTGCGCCCTGTACAGTCCTTGTAACCCACCTCTTCCTCGAAAAATCCACCTCGCTAATTCTTTTAGGAAATGAGCTTGCCCTCTTTCTGATCGGCGCCGGGATTGCCCTTATCGCCAATCTCTACATGCCTTCACAGGACAAGCAGATCCTGCTCTACCACGAAGAGGTCGAACAGACGCTAAAGTCAATTCTCCTGCGTTTTCAGGAATTTTTACTGACAGGAGATGGGCGCAATGAGGCGCAATTGATCAGCCAGTTGGATCAAACCCTCAAAAGAGCGCTTGATGTCGTCTATCTTGACCGCCACAATCAGGTCTTTCACCGTACCAACTACCAAGTTCACTACTTTGAAATGCGGCTGGCGCAAAATAAGATTTTACGCACTATGGCAAACAATATCAACAAATTTTCGCTCGAGAGCCGCGAAGCCGTTATCCTAGCCAGCCTCTTTGAACGGACAGCCCTCCAGCTCAGTCGGCAAAATCCCGGACATGAACTCCTCAACGATATTGAGCTCTTTCACCAGACCTTCCGTGAACGTCCGCTCCCTCAGACCCGGGAAGAATTTGAAGCACGGGCTACCCTCTTCCAGCTTCTCCATGATATAGAGGTCTTTATCCAGCTCAAGGTCGACTTCTACGAGCAGTATGCCGAGGAGCATTCCTAGAGTAGAAACCTTTTATCCTAGAACACAGCCCCCTCCCCACCATTTGGTGGGGAGGGTGTCTAGTCTTTTATAGTCATTTAGTTTATATTTTTATTACTTCGTTAACTCGTCTTGTATAATTGAACTCGGGCTACGAGCTGTGCAAAAAAGAGCGATAACTGTTTCAGTTTTAGCTGATGATGGTTCTTTAGGAAATAGGCTGAAAACCTCCACTGGAGCTTTTCACTCGTCAAAACTCCTATTTTTGCTTTGCTCGTTTAACGCCCTTGTATCTTGAGTTGTACTATTGAGAAAAGTTACACTTTTCTTATCTATAACTTGTCTAGTTATCAACTAGACAACTACCTGCGACTTTTAACGAAAACTTCCTTTTCTTCATTTCCCACCTCAAACAGTCTCTCCCCAGACTGTTTTGACGAAAACTTCGTTTTCTTTATTTCCTACCTCCAACAGTCTCTCCCCAGACTGTTTGAGCTAGTACTAAAAATAAACTAAACGGCTATAACAAAATATAGTTATAGCCTTGTACTAAAAGTAAACTAAATAACTAGAGATGGAGAGGATCGTTTTTGCCTATTAGACGATAGCCTTGTTTGTGTCGTTATCAAAGAAGTGTGCCTTGTTCAAGTTGAAGGCTAGGCGTACTTTTTCACCCGGTTTGTGGAAATCACGCGCATCTACCCGCGATACAAACTCGGTAGAGCCGACACGGCTATAAAGCATAGACTCTGCACCAAGCAATTCAGAAACCACTACTTCTGATGTCACGATACTTTCAGGATAGGCATCCAATTCCAATTGAGAAGCCTTGATGTCTTCTGGACGGATCCCTAGTGTGAGTTGTTTTCCATCGTATCCCTTTTCTTCCAAATGCTTTCTGCGACCTTCTGGCAAGCGAATTGAGAAGTTTTCACCGTCTGATAGGACACCATCTTTCAAGCTCACATTGAAGAAGTTCATTGCTGGACTTCCGATAAAGCTTGCCACAAACTTGTTGACAGGAGCATTGTACAATTCTTCTGGTGTACCGATTTGCTCGATCCGTCCGATCGTGCCTGTACCTGCTTCATTCTTGGTTGCGCTCATGATAACGATACGGTCAGCCAGGGTCATAGCTTCTGTCTGGTCATGGGTTACATAGATAGTTGTCGCACCGATACGGCGGTGGATTTTCGCAATTTCTGTCCGCATGGATACACGAAGTTTGGCATCCAAGTTTGACAAAGGCTCATCCATCAAGAATACCTTAGCATCACGGACAATGGCACGCCCCATGGCAACACGCTGGCGTTGTCCACCAGAAAGGTCTGCTGGTTTGCGTTGCAAAAATTCTGTCAAGCCAAGGATAGTAGCTGCTTCTTCTACCCGTTTTTTGATTTCATCCTTGCTGTATTTGCGCAATTTCAAGCCGAAAGCCATGTTGTCAAATACTGTCATGTGTGGGTAGAGGGCGTAGTTTTGGAATACCATGGCAATATCACGGTCTTTTGGTGCCACGTCATTCATCAATACGTCATCAATATAGGCTTCACCCTCTGTAATATCTTCGAGACCTGCAATCATACGAAGCGTGGTTGATTTACCACATCCTGAAGGCCCAACGAATACGATAAACTCCTTGTCTTTGATGTCTAGATTGAAATCTTCAACAGAGTAATGTTCGCTGTTTGGATATTTTTTGTAGATATTTTTCAGATTTAATTGAACCATGTTCAAACCTCGCTTTCTTTTACTCTTTTAGTATATATGAAAACGCTTTATTTTTCCTTGTCAATCTGAACAAAAAGAAAAAGACGATTTGTACAAGTTGCACAAAAGCCCCTTATCTGTATCAGGTCTCCTAGCCGTCCTCCAGTACAATCTGGTAACAGACCGCCAAATCGGTCAAGTTGCGGAGCTGAAGACCACTGACATCTAGCCATTTTTCGAGGCGGTATTGCAAGGTATTACGGTGAACATAGAGGCGTTGAGCCGCCTTGGTTACCACAGCCGCCTCCTCCCATAGGGCAAGAATACTATCTGCCAACTGATCTTGCTGGCTAATCATCTGTCCCAATTGATCTCGCAGGGGACGGAGCGAGATTTCCTGCCCTTGCCCCCATAAAAAGACCTGCCCAAAAGAAAGAACGCGGGAAGATTGAAAACGTTGCTGCCAAGCGCTAAAGATTTGGTGCTCTGCCTGAAAGAGCCTCGTCCAATTCCCCTCTGCTACTTGCGACCACATTTGCCCAACTAGAATAGTTAGTTTTAGACCAAAGTCAAATTCCATAGTTGACAAGGTATCTTCTAATACCTCCTGAATCGGGATAAAGGTGCTTTGCACCAGTACAAAAACCCTATCATGAGCTGTCAGCTGAAAATCAGCGACACGGTTGGGCAATAGGGAGCGCATGACTTCAAGCCAGGCTTGAAATTCCTCCTTTTCCTCAAGTGCCGACAGGGAATGATGCACATGAATCCACTGCATGGGACTAATCTCTTGGGGCATTGATCCCGTTCCCTTGACTAAAAATCGGTACCAAGGATGACTGGTATCGACCTCATCATCATCAGAAACTAGGGCTAGTAAGTAACGCTCCCGCTCTGTCAAGGTATCTTGGTCAATCTGAAGCCAACGACCATTGGATAGAGGGAGGGCGAGCTGGTGAGAATGATGGATAGGCGCATCAACAATAGTCCCAGCCGGAAAAAATACTAGCGCCTCTTGACTATCTAGCAAATGGCTTGCGACCTTTGTTCTTCGCGTTTTGCTCTGCTTGGAAAAAAACTGTTCCGCTCGCATAGAACCTCCTATCCATTTTCAATACACCACTTCACTATTTCCTCAAGGCGCTCGATTTGTCCTGTCATGTGGAGATAGCCCAGAACTGCCTCAAAGCCTGTCGACATCCGATAGGTCACGACATCTGCATTTTTTGCCTTCGTATGGCTATTGGTATTGCGTCCACGTTTGTAAATCTCCACTTCTTTTTCTGTCAGAAAATCCATGTCTAACATCTTGGAAATGAGGCTAGCTTGCGCCTTTGCCGATACATAACGGTTGGCTTCTCGGTGCAATTGATTGGGCTTGGTCAAGCCTTTAAAAATCAAGTGCCTGCGAATATACATAGAATAAACCGCATCTCCTTCAAAGGCTAGAGCAATGCCATTGATGAGGGTCACATCAATCACGTGTCCACCTCACTCCGTCCTTGGTGTCAAGGAGTTTGATACCCTGCGCTGCCAATTGATCTCGGATAGCGTCTGCGGTCGCAAAATCCCGCGCTACTCGCGCTGCTTGGCGTCGCTCAATCAAGGCCTCAATCTCGCTATCTAGCACTTCTTCTTCAAAGACAATCCCAAAGACTGCCAAAATCTGCTCAAGAGCTACCTTGACTTCAAGGTTGTAGTTGCCAGAGTTAATCCACTTGGCCAATTCAAAAACAACGGTAATCCCATTTGCCGTATTAAAATCTTCATCCATGGCTTGACAGAATTTGCTCTCAAACTCCACCAAGCGTTCGAGATCGACATTGTCTGTAAAGGGCTGCTTGTGGGTATTTTTTAAATACTTGAGATTGACTGCTGCATCTGCGACCCCTTTTTCAGTAAAGTTGATCGGCTTTCTGTAATGCTGGGTCGCAAAGAAGAAACGCAAGACCTGACCGTCCACCGTTTCAAGGGCGTCGTGAACGGTGATAAAGTTGCCCAAAGACTTGGACATCTTGACATTGTCAATATTGACAAAGCCATTGTGCATCCAGTAGTTGGCAAAGGTCTGCCCCGTCTTTGCCTCTGACTGGGCAATTTCGTTGGTATGGTGTGGAAATTCTAGATCTGCCCCACCTCCATGAATGTCGATGGTGTCACCTAAGATTTCTGTCGCCATGACAGAACACTCAATATGCCAGCCCGGACGACCTGCTCCCCAAGGGCTCTCCCAAGAAATTTCACCTGCTTTGGCTGATTTCCAGAGGGCAAAGTCGACAGGATTTTCCTTACGGGCAGTCTCCTCATCCGTTCGACCGCTAGCACCAAGCACCAAGTCTTCCAAGGTCTTGTTGGCCAAGGCCGCATAGTTTTCAGACTTCTCCACTCGGAAATAGACATCACCTCCTGCTTCGTAGGCGTAGCCTTTTGCGATCAATTCTTCAATAAAGGCCACAATCTCATCCATGAAATGCATGACCCGAGGGTGCTGGACAGCTGGCTTCACACCGAGTTTCGCCACATCAGCAGTAAAAGCTGCAATATACTTTTCGGCGATTTCTTGCGGACTAACTCCCTCTTCTTTCGCACGGTTGATAATCTTGTCATCTACATCCGTGAAATTGGAAATATAATTCACCTCAAATCCGCGGTATTCAAAATAGCGTCGAATGGTATCAAAAGCCACGGTTGAACGCGCATTTCCGACATGGATATAATTATAGACTGTCGGGCCACAGACATACATCTTGACCTTTCCAGCCTCCAAGGGGACAAACTCGCGGAGGCTCCGTGTCATGGTATCGTAAATTGTAATCATACTATTGGCACTGTGGATAGATCTGCTTATCCACACCTTTCCTTTCTAATGGAAGTCCTAGCATCACAAGGTGCTTACTGCTCTTTTTCGTCTACAACTTGGCTGAATAATAGCTGGCTTCTCTGGCTTCTTGTAGGGGACGAATGGCCTGCTCATCTTTTTTCCCATGAATGCGGACGATTTTTGCAGGCATGCCCACGACCGTCACATCTGCTGGCACATCTGATAGAACAACCGCTGCCGCTCCAACCTTGGCATTTTCACCGATTTCAATCGGCCCAATTATCTGGGAATGGGCAGAAATGAGGGCGCCCTTGCGAACAGTCGGATGCCGTTTGCCACAGTCTTTTCCTGTTCCACCAAGAGTTACTCCATGGTAGAGCATAACGCCCGACTCAATCTCTGCCGTTTCTCCGATCACCAAGCCTGCACCGTGGTCAATAAAGACACCACTTGCAATCTTAGCGCCTGGATGAATTTCAATCTGAGTCCAAAAACGCCAGAATTGACTATGCATGCGAGCGAGCAATTTAAAACCATGCTGCCACAAAAAATGGGACAGGCGATGCGCAGCCAAGGCTTTCACCCCTGGATAGGTCAAAATCACCTCCAGCGATGAGCGTGCTGCTGGATCTTTTTCTTTTACAATCTCAACGGTGTCTGTCCACCAACCCATTTTTTCTCCTTTATTCATGATAAGGCTGGGCAATCCGTGCTCAGCCTAACCATTATCGTCATTTAGTTTATCTTTTTCACACAGCGCTTAGCTCAAATTCCATTCACCAAGATCAGTCGACAAAGCATCTTTTTTGATTCTTAAAGAGGAGCAGCTACTTGCGACTGTTAACGAAAACTTGGTTTTCTTCATTTCCCAGCTCAACCAGTCTCTCCCCAGACTGGTTTGATGAAAAGACCATATCTTCAGTACTTATTTAGTTATAGGGGTGGGAGAGAAATCGGTAGACAAGGCCTCGATTTCTCTCTCATTCCTTACTTTTCCACCTTATGAAACTTAAATTCTCCGAGGCTTGTCTTCTCTTTCTTTTCTCTCGGACGGCGAGGACGGTCTGATCTTTCTCTCGATTCACCTTGCTCTACTTTTTCAGGACGAGGCAAGAGGACTTTCATAGAGGCATCCACACGACCTTTTTCATCAATCTTGATGACCTTGACATCAACTTCATCACCGATTTGTACCAAATCCTCTACTCGGTTGACACGTGTCCAAGCCATTTCAGATACATGGACAAGGGCATCTGTCTTGTCAAAGAGGTTAACGAAAGCACCGAATTTCTCAATCCGTACAACCTTGGCACGATAGACTTCGTCAACCTTGGCTTCACGCACCAAGCCTGCAATGATTTCTTTAGCACGATCAATGGCAGCGCGGTCACTTGAGTAAATGGCTACATTTCCTTCTTCATCAATGTCAATCTTGACACCTGTTTCTGCGATAATCTTATCGATGGTTTCACCACCCTTACCGATGACAATCTTAATCTTGTCAACATCAATCTTGATCGTATCAATCTTCGGTGCAGTCGGTGCCAAATCAGGACGAACAGCTGGAATGGCTTCTTCAATCACATTCAAGATTTCAAAGCGGGCTTTCTTAGCTTGGGCAAGGGCTTCTTGCAAGATTTCTGCCGTGATCCCCTCAATCTTAATGTCCATTTGGAGGGCAGTAATCCCGTCACGCGTTCCTGCCACCTTGAAGTCCATATCACCAAAGTGATCTTCCAGACCTTGAATATCTGTCAAGACCGTGTAATTTGTCCCGTCTGAAATCAAGCCCATCGCAATCCCTGCGACCGGTGCCTTAATCGGCACACCACCAGCCATCAAGGCAAGAGTACCAGCACAGATCGAAGCCTGTGAGGAAGAACCATTTGATTCCAGCACTTCTGCGACCAAACGAATCGCATACGGAAACTCTTCAAGGCTTGGCAATACTTGCTCAAGGGCACGCTCTCCCAAGGCACCGTGACCAATTTCACGACGGCCCGGAGCACCGTAGCGACCTGTTTCTCCTACTGAATATTGAGGGAAGTTGTAGTGGTGCAAGAAGCGTTTTTTATACTCAGGATCCAAACCGTCCACAATCTGGGTTTCCCCCATTGGCGCCAAGGTCAAGACAGACAAGGCTTGGGTTTGCCCGCGGGTAAAGAGACCTGAACCATGCACGCGTGGCAAGAAGTCTACCGCCGCCTCTAACGGACGGATCTCATCCACACGGCGACCGTCAGGACGAATCTTATCTTCTGTGATCAAGCGGCGCACTTCTGCATGCTCCATTTGCTCTAAAATCTCTGCCACATCACGCATGATACGGTCATATTCTTCATGGTCTGCGTATTTTTCTGCATAGGCAGCTGTTACTTGTTCTCTCACAGCAGTCGTTGCCGCTTCACGGGCTAATTTTTCTTCTACCTGAACTGCTTTTTGCAAGTCACTGTTATAGGCTACAATGATTTCTGCCTGCAAGTCCTCATCCACATGGAGTAGCTCAACATCTGCTTTTTCCTTGCCGACTTGGGCTACGATTTCTTCTTGGAAGGCAATCAATTCTTTAACAGCTTCGTGACCCTTGAGCAAGGCTTCTAACATGACTTCTTCGGACAATTCTTTTGCCCCAGATTCTACCATGTTAATCGCATCTTTTGTCCCTGCCACTGTCAATTCAAGCAGGGATCTTTCTGCCACCTCCTTGCTTGGATTGATAACCAATTCACCGTCTACATAGCCGACTTGAACACCAGCGATTGGTCCGTTGAATGGAATGTCAGAGATGGATAAGGCAAGTGAGCTACCAAACATAGCTGCCATCGGTGCGCTCGCATTTTCATCATAAGACAAGACGGTGTTAATCACCTGTACTTCATTGCGGAAACCTTCCGCAAACATTGGACGAATCGGGCGGTCGATCAAACGAGCGGTCAAGGTTGCATCTGTTGATGGACGACCCTCACGCTTGTTAAAGCCTCCGGGATATTTCCCAGCTGCATACATCTTTTCTTCGTAGTTGACCTGAAGAGGGAAGAAGTCTCCTGTTGCCATTTTTTTCGACATGACAGCCGCCGTCAGAACGGTACTCTCACCGTAGCGCACAACGACGCTTCCGTTTGCTTGTTTTGCGACCTGCCCAACCTCAACAACTAGAGGGCGACCCGCAAAGGTCATTTCAAATGTCTGTTTTCCCATTTGTATCTCCTAAATTTAAATCATTCTTTCTTCAAAACACAAAAGCAGACAAACAAGGTTCGTTCTTTTACGTTCAAAGAGGATATCGTGTTTTCTACAAAGGTCAGCCTAGGAAAGTCCCAAACTCAACTTTGCACAAAACCACGTATCCTGTTTATTTTATCATACTTTAGGTAAAAAACAAAAGAAGGAAAAACAAATTTATAGCCGTTTCGTTTAACTTTTATAAATTGAACTCGAGCTAAGCACTGTGTGAAAAAGATAAATACTCCTAGCTCTAAAGGTATAGTATACCTTTAGAGGTGGGAAATAGAAGTTTGCGAAGCAAACTCTCTCTAATCTCTTCGTCGTATTTCCTATTTCACTGTGCGCTTCCACAGTCTAGGAATAGACTGTGGAAGGTTGGAAATAAAACGAGTGAAACTCGTGTCAAACGCTCTCGTATCTTGGTACTAAACCAAAAAAGAAGGAAACAAAGTCCCTTCTTTTCATGTTCGCCAGATTAACGACGAAGACCCAATGAATGAATCAACTCGCGGTAACGGTTAACGTCTGTTCTACGCAAGTAAGCCAACAAGTTACGACGACGACCGATTTTTTTCATCAATCCACGGTAAGTTGCGTGGTCTTTTTTATGTTGTTTGATGTGCTCATTCAAGTGGTTGATTTCCCAAGTAAGCACTGCTACTTGTACCTCAACTGAACCAGTATCACCTTCATGACGAGCATATTGCGCCATGATTTCATTTTTTTTCTCTTTTGAGATTGCCATGAGTATTTCTCCTTTGTATTTGAGCCAAATCCGAGTAACAGGCTGGCAACCCGTGACCAAGAAAGGCTAATTTGTGTCCCTAAGACCCAACTATTCTATCAATCTTTTCTCTCTTTGTCAACTATTTCTGCGCTTGACGTGGCAAAATCAAGTTCAGAATGATTCCCACAATCGCACTGAGGGCTGTTCCTGAGAGGGTGACCGCTCCGATATTCAAGACAGCTCCTCCAAGACCCAAGACCAACATGGAGCTGGCAATGATCAGGTTGCGAACCTGCCCAAAGTCTACCCGACTTTCAATCAAGACTTTCAAACCGTTACTTGCAATGACACCATACAGCAAGATAGACATCCCTCCTAGAACGGCGCTTGGAATCGTAGAGATCAGCGCTGTGAATTTTCCAAGGAAGCTAAAAGCAATAGCAATGAGGGCAGCATTGCGGATAACTGATACAGAGGCGATCCGTGTCATTCCGATCACTCCTGTATTTTCTCCATAGGTCGTATTGGCAGGACCACCGATAAAGGCAGATACCGCAGTCGCTACCCCGTCTCCAATCAAGGTACGGTTCAAGCCCGGATTTTTCAAGAATGGACGGCCACAAATCTGGCTCAAAACGGTATGATCACCGATATGCTCTGCTACCGTTACTACTGCAATCGGTAAAATCGCAAGCATTTCTGGTCCAAAGTAGAGCTTGTACTGCTCAAAAACGCCTGACTTAAATGGCAGGTAGAAGCGTGGCAACTCGAGCCAAGGAGCCTCTATAACCGGTGTAAAGTTAACCAGACCAAGCGCCAGAGCGATCACATACCCACCGATAATAGCAATCAAGAATGGGACAATCTTCACGAAACCTTTTCCCTTGGTATTCACAAAGGCTGCAATCAGGAAAGTCGCAATCGCCGCAACAACATTGCGCCAGTCCCCATCTGCGATAAACCCAGCATTGGTCACAGCCGAATTAGCCAAGCCAAGACCGATAACGATAATCATCGGACCGATAACAATCGGTGGCAAGAGGGTATCAATCCACTTGGTTCCGATTACCTTAACTAAGCCTGCAATCAAGACATAGATAAAGCCGACAAAAAGTACCCCGGTCTGGGCAGCCGAGACATCACCATTCATCTCCTTAATGGCGAGCGCCATGGCTGAAATATAGGCAAAAGATGACCCCAAGTAGACAGGTACTTTAAACTGGGTTGCAAGCTGGTAGATTAGGGTTCCTACTCCCGAAGCAAAGAGGGCAACAGATACAGGCATTCCCAAAATCAACGGCACCAAAATGGTTGCACCAAACATGGCAAAGACGTGCTGAAAACTCAAGAGTATCCCTTGACCGAATGACGGTTTTTCATCCACATCCAGTAATAAACGAACTGATTCTTTCATAATCCTCCTCTGGGCACACAAAAAGCCCATGTCTCTTTTCGATAGTCATAGGCCTTTGTTAGTCTACTCCGTATTTGTCTTTCTCACCTCACAGGATGAGTTTAAAAACCTATGCTTGTACCAGTCTACCACAAAATGATTTTTTTGGCTAGCACCAACGGTCTACGCATAGATTATCGGCACCTATCAAGATGGATCAATACAATTTGTTACTTTTAATTGATGTCAGATTGCCTAATTTTTCGTAGCTGTTCCAATTTTAATTGGTTACAGATACAGCTACCTTTAAGGATAGGCTAAAAACCTCCACTGGAGCTTTTCACTCGTCGTATTTCCTAATTTAACTGTGGAAAGTTGGAAATAAAACGAGTGAAACTCGTGTCAAACACTCTCGTATCTTGTGGAATTGAGTTCAGCCTAAAACCTCGAAAAAAAGAGACGCAGATATTGTAACTTTAGTTACTTACAGCTGTGGCTACCTTTAGGGATAGACTACCTTGTGTTCATCGAACACAGTGGCAGTCTCCTATTTTTCAGTCGCTTTTTTAACGTCCTCGTATCTTATACTTCCACTCCGAATGTGGCTAGGGTTTCCAATTCATGGGCGGTTAATCTGCGGTAGGCGCCTAAGGCGAGATCAGTATCTAGGACCAACGGACCCATGCTGAAGCGTTGCAGATCTGTCACTTGTTTGCCACAGGCTGCCACCATGCGTTTGACTTGGTGAAATTTCCCTTCCGCAATCCGAATCTGCACGCGCGAGGTCTGGGCTGTTTCATTCACTTCTAAAACTTCCAAATCAGCAGGCTGGCAGGTAAAGTCTTTCAGCTCAATGCCACTGGCAAAGCGGCTGACATCTTCCCTAGTCATGATCCCCGCAACCTCTGCCCGATAGACCTTATCTACATGCTTCTTAGGCGATAGTATTTCGTGAGCCAATGCTCCATTATTGGTCAAGAGCAGAAGCCCGTGCGTATCAATATCTAGCCGTCCAACGGGAAAAACCTCCTTTTGTCTCGCCGTCTCGTCCAGCAATTCTAAGACTGTCCGGTGCTTACTATCTTCTGTCGCTGAAATCACTCCCTTGGGCTTGTTCAAAAGATAGTAAACAAATTTCTCATAGGACAAGACCTCGCCCTGATAGGCAATCTGGTCTTTCCTTTCGTCAATATGGGTTTTGGCGGATTTTTCCACCACCTGATTGACCGTCACCTTGCCCGATTTCAACATTTTCTTGACTTCTGTCCGCGAGCCAAGACCAGCTTCCACTAAAAATTTATCCAAACGCATCTGATTTCCTCATTTTTATACTTTATAATATATCTTTCAGCTGATAGCCTCACTATCAGGAACTACCTTTCATTTCTGTCATCATACTCGTCAAAAATCAAAATCTAACGTCGTTAACTCGTCTTGCTGAGTAAAAAGCTCCAGTGGAGGTTTTAGACTGTTGAAGGTAGGAGATAGAACAAGTAAAACTCGTGTCAAGTGTGCCCCCCCTTTGGGACATAACTGTTTCAGCTTTAGTCAGTTCCAGATTTTGATTTTTATAGAGTATCAGTATAGCAAATTCCCCTTCATCTTGCACCCTTCTTTTCTTCTCTCTGGTTTCGTGCTATACTAGACTAATAGAAACTAGAAGGAGAATACTATGTCTGTAATTGAACGTTTAACAAAAGCTAGTCACTTGATTGATATGGACGACATTATCCGTGAAGGACACCCAACCCTGCGTAAGGTCGCAACAGAAATCCAACTTCCACTGTCTGATGAGGAGGTCATCTTGGGAGAAAAAATGCTCCAGTTCCTTAAACACTCACAGGATCCTGTCATGGCGGAAAAAATGAAGCTGCGGGGTGGGGTCGGTCTTGCTGCACCACAGATTGATATTTCAAAAAGGATCATTGCGGTTCTTGTCCCAAATCCAGAGGACGAAGAAGGCAATCCACCAGCCGAGGCATACGCCCTCCAAGAGGTCATGTACAACCCGAAAATCGTCTCTCACTCCATTCAAGAAGCTGCTATGGAGGGCGGAGAAGGGTGTCTATCTGTTGACCGTGAAGTCCCTGGATACGTAGTCCGCCACGCTCGTGTAACGGTGGAATATTTTGATAAGACAGGGGAAAAACACCGCATCAAACTCAAGGGCTTTAATGCCATTGTCGTCCAACACGAGATTGATCATATCAACGGAATCATGTTCTACGACCGTATCAATCCAGAACATCCATTTGCGATCAAAGAGGGTATGCTCGTGATTGAATAATTGTTGGGCGTAGAAATTGGAATACCCTTTTTCATGGGCAAAAATCTTGCCATGTAAGCCAACACTTGAGTATGATAGAGACCAAACTCTTAAACGATACCGTTATACTAACAAAACAATGATAAGACTCAACAAAAAGCAAGCGAATTGAATTCAGTGCGAAATATAAAACTCCCAGACTAGCATCTTATGATATACTCCCCATATAGTGGACAGTGAAAACAAAAATTCACTAGACACTATAAGGGGAGTATATCAGTTCATCTTAGTCTGGGAGTTTTATGATTAACTGCCCCGCTCCCAAAAAATGGCTAGGAGAATCACAGCTCCTAGAACGGAGGGAACGATAGCTGTACCTGCAATCTGGGGTCCCCAGGCACCAAAGAGGAGCTGACCAACCCAGGCGCCGGCAAGTCCTAATAGAATCTTACCGATACAGCCCATTTTTTCACCACGGTTGGTAATGGCTGCGGCAATAATGGCTACAAGAAAACCAACCAGTAGACTTCCAAACATATCTTTCTATCCTCCTTTACTCTCTAAAACAGGTGCTAATAGGGCAAGTACTACTTTTAAACATTGAAATGGCATATCTTATCCTTTTCAAATAAGTATAAACTTGCATTCAACAAGCATGAAGCGTTTGAGAGGGGACGACTACTAAATCGCCCACTCACCATCACGGAAGATTGGCACAACTGTTCCGTCTTCACGGATACCATCAATATTCATTTTATTTGAACCAATCATGAAGTCTACGTGAACATCTGAACGGTTGAGACCTGCCGCTTTCAATTCATCATTGGTCATATCGACACCACCTTCAATGCTAAAAGCATAGGCTGAACCGATCGCCAAGTGATTTGAGGCATTTTCGTCAAAGAGGGTGTTGAAGAAGGTCACACCTGATTGAGAGATTGGACTTTGGTCTGGTACGAGGGCAACCTCACCGAGACCGCGAGCACCAGCATTATCAAAGACCAATTTCTTCATGACCTCATCACCTTTTTCAGCGGTAATATCAACAATTTCTCCGTCCTTAAAGGTCACTTTGATTCCCTCAATGATATTGCCATTGTAGCTGAGCGGTTTGGTTGATGTCACATATCCATCTGCTACACGGTAGTCAGGCGCTGTAAAGACTTCTTCTGTCGGCATATTGGCAATAAAATGCTCCCCTTGAGCATTGATAGAGCCTGCTGCTTCCCACAAGTGGTTTTGTGGCATACCGAGCGTCAAGTCTGTCCCCGGTGCAGTATAGTGGAGTTTGACAAACTGTTCCTTATTCAATAGTGCAGCCTTAGCAACGAGGCGTTCTTCATGCTCTTTCCAAGCTGCTACTGGATCATCAGCATAGACACGGCAGGTCTTGAAGATCTGATCCCAAAGCAAATCAACCGCTTCCTCGTCACTTGTTGCATCTGGGAAGACCTTTTTCGCCCATTCTAGCCCTGCTGCCGCTCCCAAGGTCCAGCTAATTTTGTTGGCTTGGGTCGCCTGTCGCATTGGATTTAAGGCAATGCTTGCTGCGCGTGTAGCACGGGATAGTTTTTCTGGGTCGATACCATCCAAAGCACCTGGATCATCAGACAGAACCACCAAACGGCTAGCTTTATGCTCCAAGATGTAGTTCATCTCTGCAATTCGTTGCTCCGAAATGGTTTCCAAACGTTCGATCGGCACATTCAAGTAACGCTCGCGCAAGATTACATCATCTTGCCAGTTGACCAGTACTTCGACAGCCCCTTTTGCGTATGCTTCTTTGACAATCAAGCGGGCTAATTCAGCCTGATCAACACTAATGGTCAAGGAAACCGTATGACCCGGTTGTACATTGATACCTGTTGAGACGAGTAGCTTCGCATATTTTGCCAAGTTTTCTTTAAAGTTTGGTAATACCATGGTTTACTCCTTTTTTCATTCGATCCTTTTTATTGTACCATATTTTACCCTAGAAAGGCATTTTCTGCTATAATGATTGGATTAGTCCATATTTTTGACTATTTAGATAGGACATGGTATACTAACAGTCTATATTTTTAACGATTTCATTGATTCAAAAGGCGGTAGCTTTATGATAATGCAGATAAAACAGCAAGCAAAGACCTTTGCTCGTTTGAAATATGAGCAGGATCTTCTGTATGATCAATATGCCAAAAAATGCGGCTTACAACGGACATCCTTTTTCATTCTTCTCTGGCTCTACTATGCTCAAAGTCCCTTGTCCCAAGCCTGCCTAAGCCACAAATTAGGAAGCAGTAAGCAGGTCATCAATGCCACTATCAAGCTCTTTGAGCAGGAAAAACTGGTCTCTTTTGTGCAAAATGAACACGACAAACGCCAGAAATTTATCCATCTCACTGGTAAGGGGAGGGACTATGCAGCCTCCATTTTGGATCCGCTGGAGGAGGCTGAAAGCCATGCCATGTCTCAAATGAGCGAGGAGGATGGAAAACAGCTCCTTCAACTCTATGCCTCTTTTAATAAAGCCTTGCAACAACAACTAGAAAGTCAGCTGTTGCGTCATTAAGAAGAGAGCTTCGTCTAAGCCTCCTATGGCTAGATTGAATGAATCTGCTTTAAGACAAGGAACTGTGACCCAGACAGCACTTTCATAGAGCAGATTTAAAATGACAAGGGAGCAAATGACTGTACGATCACTTTGTTCTCACATGGCAGCATGCTTCTGATCCCTTAGTTAGAAAGAGGAAACTTTCCATGATTGAATTTAAACACGTGAGCAAGCACTTCAACGGCAAATACGTGCTAAAAGACCAGACCTTTACCATTCGAGACGGTGAATTTTTTGTCCTAGTCGGAACGAGCGGTAGCGGAAAAACAAGCACGCTCAAAATGCTCAACCGCTTGATTGAGCCAGATGAGGGAGGGATTTATCTGGACAGTAAGTGCCTCCAAGACTACCAACTGCGGGAATTGCGTCTCGCAACGGGCTATGTCCTGCAACAAATCGCCCTTTTCCCTAATCTCAGCGTAGCAGAAAATATTGCCCTCATTCCCGAGATGAAAAAATGGCAGAAAAAGGAAATCGAGACCTGTACCAAGGAATTACTAGAATTGGTCGGACTTCCTGCCAGTCGCTATCTCCACCGCATGCCGAGTGAACTCTCGGGTGGGGAGCAACAGCGGATTGGAATTTTACGCGCCATTATTGCCCGTCCCAAGGTCCTACTGCTAGATGAGCCCTTTAGCGCCCTTGACCCGATTTCTCGTGAGCAATTACAGGACTTGGTCAAGGAGATCCAAAAGGAATTTCAGATGACTATGATTTTTGTCACCCATGACATGGCAGAAGCCGTAAAACTAGGAGACCGCATTGCCATTATGGATCAAGGGAAAATCCTACAACTGGATACCCCCGAACGCATCCAAGAAGCCCCTGCAACCCAGTTTGTCGCTGATTTCTTTCACGTATAGGAGACACTACCATTATGAACGACTTGATTCAAACCTTTTTAGACAGAAAAGAGGACTGGCTCTTAGCACTTGGAGAACACCTGCAAATCTCCTTTGTCGCGCTGGCTTGTGCCACTTTACTTGCCATCCCCCTAGCTGTCTTAGTCTCTAAACGCGAGCGCTTGGCAAACCTCCTGCTGCAATTAACAGGCATACTCCAGACCATTCCCTCACTTGCTATTCTAGGACTGCTCATTCCGATTTTTGGTATCGGGAAAGTCCCTGCTATTTTAACCTTAGTTGTTTATGCCCTTTTCCCGATTCTGCAAAATACAGTGACAGGCTTACAGGAAATCGATCCCTCCCTCCAAGAAGCTGCGACCGCCTTTGGAATGAACCGCTGGGAAAAATTAAAAAAATTCGAGATTGCCCTTGCAGCACCCGTCATCCTCTCTGGCGTTCGGACAGCAACTGTCCTCGTGATCGGAACAGCAACCCTGGCTGCCCTTATCGGAGCAGGAGGCCTTGGCTCTTTCATTCTCCTAGGAATCGACCGCAACAACAGCTCTCTCATTCTGATCGGAGCAATGAGTTCTGCTATTTTAGCCCTCCTCTTTCACTATTTAATCGGTCTAATTGATAAACGCAGCCTCAAAACGATGTTCGTCTCCTTTATTGCTCTCTTTTGTATCAGCGGATTTTCCCTCTTTCCCATATCCATGATGATGCAGGATAAGATTGTGATCGCTGGAAAAATAGGATCTGAACCTGAAATTTTGCTCCATCTATACAAGGAATTGATTGAAGAACAGACGGATATTCGGGTGGAATTAAAGCCAAACTTTGGCAAAACGACCTTTGTCTATGAAGCCTTAAAAGCAGGGCAAATTGACCTTTACCCCGAATTTACAGGAACGGTGACCTCAACCCTCTTGAAGCAGCCACCCAGCAGCTCAACTGATCCAGATCAAGTCTATCAGGTAGCCCGCAAGGGGATTTTCGAGCAGGACAAGCTCATCTACCTCAAGCCCATGCTCTATCAAAATACGTATGCTCTTGCTGTCAAAGAAGACTACGCCAAAGAACAGGGTCTAGAAACAATTTCCGATCTGGCTAAGATTCAGACCAGCGCAACCGCTGGATTCAGCTTGGAATTTAATGATCGGGACGACGGCGGGAAAGGCTTGAAAGACCGCTATCAGCTCAAGCTCCAAGTCAAGACGCTAGAGCCAGCCCTGCGTTACAAGGCGATTGAACAGGGGAATGTCCAAATCATTGATGCCTACTCAACCGATAGTGAACTACGACAATACCAGCTCAAAACGCTCAAAGATGACCTACAACTCTTCCCGCCCTATCAAGGAGCGCCCCTCCTACGAGAAGAAACGCTCAAAAAATACCCGCAACTCGAGAACGTCCTCAATCAGTTGGCTGGGAAGATTACGGAAAAAGAGATGCAGGACATGAATTATCAGGTGAATGTTGAGGGCAAGTCTCCGAGCAAGGTCGCCAAAGCCTACCTCAAAGAGCACCGACTGATTGCAGACTAAGCAAACAAGGCTATCCTTAGAAAGCTGCACTACATACTTATAAATAAGAGTTGAACAGCGATACACCATGAACGTAAAAAAAGACGCAGCTGGTCTAGCTTTAGGTTGCTTTAGGACAAATTTGCGCTGTGAGTTTTTATGAGATTTATATTTTCATTCGCGCTACAACTTTCTCACAAAACCTATACAAAACAAGCAAAGAGTGATGTTCTGTTTTCAGTCATCACTCTTTGCTTGTTTTTGATTGTATGATTTAGTCCTGTTTAAAACAACTCATCAAACAGGCTCAACTGATTATCCTCTGGCATATTGCCTAAGATGCCCATTTCATCGAGCTTGTCTACAAGGGTTGCAGAAAGTCCTCCGCGTTTGCGCAATTCAGTCTTAGAAAGAAATTCTCCCTCTTCACGCGCCTTGACCACTTGCCGGGCGACATTCTCGCCCAGACCATCCATCACCACAAATGGTGGAATTAAGGTATCGCCTTCGATTTGGAATTCGGTCGCATCAGAACGATACAAGTCTAATTTACCAAATTTAAAGCCACGTTCCAGCATTTCATTGACGATTTCAAGCGTGGTAAAGAGGTCCTGCTCTACATTGCTGGCCTCATTATTCTTCTTTTTGATCGTGATTTCTTCCATTTTAGCTTTCACTCGGTCTAAACCACCAGACATCGTCGCCAAATCAAAGGCCTTGGCACGAATCGAGAAGTAGGCGCAGTAATAATAGATGGGGTGGTGCACCTTAAAGTAGGCAACACGCAATGCCATCATAACATAGGCTGCCGCATGGGCTTTGGGGAACATGTACTTAATTTTTCCACAGGATTCAATATACCAATCAGGTACATTATTGTCTTTCATAGCCTGAATATAACCTTTACGTTCTTCTTCAGAAATCTTGAGCCAAGCTCCCTTACGCACCCGCTCCATGATGTTAAATGCCATCTTAGGCGGAAGCCCCGCGTGCATGAGATAGACCATGATGTCGTCCCGACAGCCGATAACTGTAGACAGGTCTGCAATTCCTGCCTTAATCAAATCTTGGGCATTGCCCAACCACACGTCGGTTCCATGCGATAGTCCTGATAATTGGAGGAGTTCAGAGAATGTCGTTGGATGCGTTTCTTCCACCATTCCACGGACAAAATTGGTTCCAAACTCGGGGATCCCCAGCATACCAGTCGGTGTCCCGATCTGCTCTGGTGTTACTCCCAGCACCTCTGTTCCTGAAAAGAGAGCCATAACTCCCTTGTCATCTGCGGGAATAGTTTGCGGATCAATCCCTGATAAATCTTGGAGTTTGCGAATCATGGTCGGATCATCGTGTCCCAGTACATCGAGCTTCAAGACGTTCTCGTCAATATCGTGGAAGTTGAAGTGGGTCGTCTGCCAACTAGCTGTCAAATCATCTGCCGGGTATTGAACGGGGGTAAAATCATAGACATCCATATAGTTTGGAATAACAACGATCCCACCCGGGTGCTGACCGGTTGTCCGTTTAACCCCAGCAGCACCTGCTGCCAAGCGTTCTACTTCTACATCCCGATAAAATTTGCCGTAGTCCCGCTCATAGCCACGCACATAGCCATAGGCTGTTTTCGCAGCCACCGTACCTACTGTTCCAGCCCGGAAAGCATATTGGTCTCCAAAGATTTTCCGAACGTCTAGGTGGGCATCTGGCTGGTCATCTCCTGAGAAGTTCAAATCGATATCGGGTACCTTGTCCCCATCAAATCCCAAGAAGGTCTCAAAGGGAATATCCTGCCCATCCTTGGCATATTTGTGACCACATTCTGGACAGTCCTTGTCTGGCATATCAAAGCCAGACCCGTAAGAACCATCTGTTATAAACTCGCTATGCTGGCACTTGGGACAGACATAGTGGGGTGGCATGGGATTGACCTCGGTAATCCCAATCATGGTCGCAACAAAGCTAGAGCCGACAGAACCCCGAGACCCTACCAGATACCCCCGCTCGTTCGAGCGTGTTACCAGCATCTGCGAGGCTAGGTAGATCACGGCAAAGCCATTCCCCAAAATCGAGGTCAATTCTTTTTCAATCCGCAGGTCGATAATATCTGGCAGCGGATTCCCGTAGACTTCAAAGGCTTTTTTGTAGGTCAATTCTGCCACTCGCTCTTCGGCTTTTTCCAGATAAGGAGTATAGAGGTCTTTTTTGACTACCTCGACATCCTCAAACCGCTCCAGCAGGGCATTCGGGTTTGTAATCACAATTTCCCGCGCTAGCTGGTCTCCTAGGAAAGCAAATTCATCCAGCATCTCATTGGTCGTGCGAAAATGGGCTTTTGGCAGAGGAGCTGGCTGGGCATTCTCCCCATGTCCAATGGTTCGGTTAATCATAGCCCCTTGTCCCAAGGAACGCACGATAATCTCGCGATAAATCTCTTCTTCTGGATCCATATAGTGGACATTTCCTGTCGCAAGGACCGGTAAATTCGCCCTGCGCCCAACCTCGATCAAGTTCTGAATCATGGCTTCGATTTCTGCCATATTCTTGAACTGCTCCTTGGCAATCATAGGAGCATAAAGAGCTGGGGGCATAACTTCGATAAAATCGTAGTAGCTGGCTACCTTGACGGCTTCATCAATTCCTTTTGAGAGCAATTCATCAAAGACCTCACCCTCTTGACATGCTGTCCCCAGCAACAAGCCCTCACGGTGCTCATTTAAGACCGTCCGTGGAATCCGCGGCACTCCTTCAAAATACTTGGTATTGGATAGGGAAACCAACCTGAAGATATTTTTCAAGCCCACTTGATTAGTGACGTACAGGGTGGCATGTTTGACACGGGCTTTCTTATAAGAATCTTCCGCAATCAACTCTGTATTTAGTTGGCTTAGTTGACTGATTCCATGCTTTTCAAGGGCATCTTTTAAGAAGATAAAGAGGAGGCGCCCTGTTGCTTCCGCATCATAATTGGCCATGTGGTGATGTTCAAGGGCTACACCGAAGCGCTTGGTCAAGGGACCCAAACCATGCCGCTTGTATTCTGGATAAAGATTGCGGGCAAACTCCAAGGTGTCGATAACAGGCTGGGTAATCGTCGGCATACCTGCTCGCTCATAATTGACATCCATAAAGCCGACGTCAAAGGTCGCATTATGGGCAACGAGGACAGTACCCTCACAGAAAGCTTGAAATTCCTGTAAGACCTGCTCGAGCGGCTTGGCATTTCTGACATGCTCATCTGTAATCCCTGTCAAATCGGTCGTAAACTGGCTCAAGGGATGACCTGGATTGATAAATTCATCAAATTCAGCGATAACATTTCCCTTGTGCATCTTAGATGCCGCAATCTGGATTAGGTTGTTGTAAACGGCAGACAGTCCCGTCGTCTCCACGTCAAAGACCACATAGGTCGCATCAGATAAGGAAAGGTCGACTTCGTTGTAAACAATCGGCACGCTGTCTTCTACGATATTTGCCTCCATACCAAAGAGCGCTTTAATACCTGCCTTGCGGGCAGCATGGTAACCATGCGGGAAGGACTGCACATTACCATGATCGGTAATGGCAATCGCCTTGTGCCCCCACTTCGCAGCTCGGGCAACCAAGTCCTCGACCGGTGATAGGGCATCCATGGTCGACATGTTGGTGTGGGCATGAAATTCAACCCGCTTCTGGTCATCCGGCATCAAATCCTTGCGGATATCGCGCTTGACTTCTTGGATTTCCTGAACATTCATGGTCAAGTCGCGTGTGAAATTATTGGTCTCGATATTGCCTCGAACGCGAAGCCAATTGCCCTTTTTCACCATGTCGAATTTCTGCGCTTCTTCTTCATTTTTAGCCCATTTTTGCATCGAAAAAGAAGAGGTATAGTCGGTCATTTTGAAATTGATAATGACCCGCCCTGTCCGTGTTGTCCGCTGTTCGACATCAAAAACCAAGCCCTCAAAGACGATCCGGTTTTCTTCCGTCTCGATCTCAATCATCTGTGTGATCTCTGCCTTTTCAAGACTGACCTTGCGTGGTGCCTGCTTTTTAAATTCTTGAAAACTTGGCTGTGGACTAGTTTCTGGTGGCGGTGCCATCTGGGCTAATTGCTCCATTGCCTCTAAGGTTTCCTGATTGGCTTTTTGGAGGAGTTCTTCATTTTGAGCATGAAATTCCTCGACTTGAGCCTTGGTCATTGCCTCGCAAACCTCAATGTCGACTGCTAGATTGGCAAAGCCAAAACGGGCAAACTGCTCGATCAGATTGGGCAAATGATTCTTTCTGAAATGCGGTGTATCGACAGAAGCTGGGCCTTTTATCCACAGAACACCGTCACGAAACTCAACTGGCAAGAACTGAAAGACTGACCGAAAACCTGCACTCTGGCACAATTCTTCTGTAAAGGCTTCTGGATAGTAGGCCTGTACCAAGGCTGGATCGATCGTCTCTGGGCTCGTTACCAAGCGGAAACGAGCCTGATTCCCCGTCTTTTGAAATTCATTGAGGAGCTTGGCCTTAAATAATTGATAATAGGGCAAGGGCAAGGGTCGTTCAAACCGAAAGGTAAAGTCCCATACCCTACTCTTTTTATGCACCAAGACCTGCTCAATCTTGACACCTGAAAATGCGCTTGATTCTTTCAATTCAAGCGGCAGACCAATTTGATTCAATAGTAATTGAAAGGTATCTGTCATTCTCGTATCCCTTGTCTTTCTATTCTCTTTATTTTACCACAAATCTCCCTATTTTTCGATCCTGCCTTGGGGTGGGTAGATTGAAATCATAAAGAAAATGCATGCAACACCTTGTAACACATGCATTCTCAACTATTTTAAAAACTTTCTACTTTGTTAAAAAATAATATTTCAGACAAGGACGCACTAGCTGATCGTCTGTAATTTTTATAATGCTCAATACCGATAAAAAAGGGCTATTCAACCACGGAATAGCCCTTTGAAATTATAAATATAGAATAGCTTGCCTAGTTTCTTCGCATATTAACTTGCAGCAAAAACTCCAACAAAATGATCATACCCGTCAGTTATGGTAAGCTAATGCTTATCTATTTCTTACTTAATTGATCCAACTGTTTTATTGCTAACCATTGGGAGATGCTGATAATAATAAACATAGCGAGAAACATGAGGTCAATAGCATTTGTCTTTAGAGCTAAAGAATAAGATATAAATGGTGATAGTAAATATAGAATTATTTGTACTATGGTGATACTGTTTTTACCCATCATTTTAATACCCTACATCACCGTGGTGATACAGACCTCTCACAAAATTAGATGTTCCTGAAATTGAAATATTTGCACTTCCATATTCGCCAATTCCGATGCTACCACCCCCCGTAACAGTATAGGCAACATTCGAATACAGACCTCCACTTAAAGTATAATGTATTCTATTGGGATCTGACAAATGATACTGAAATTGACCATTGAATACTAGATTCCCTGAGTTATATCCTGCATAAATAATCCTGTGTATCCCTCTGAAACTACCACCGGTACTTACTTGACAGTAGAAATAAACTTAACCTGCACCATTAGGTAAATTTTGTGTACGTGTAGTGTATTGGGCAGCAGCTCGGAACATGACATACGAAGTATCATCGCTATTAGCAGCGCTTCTGAACTTGCTACTTCTCATCATTGATTCAGCTGGAAATAAGATATTGGAGGCTTCTTCAAAACTGATATTGTTTAAATCAGCATAGTTGGTAATAACTTCTTCCTTAGATACTTCAATAACTTCAAATTGGTTGCTATTCGTTTCTTGCATACTAACATCAACACTATTTGCTTTCACTTCAGTAAGTGGAGAAATAAATCCTATCAGAGAGACAATTGATGATAATAAAACAACAATATTTTTAAATTTCATAACCTTCACCTCTGACTTCTTTAGTATATTTCTAAAAATGGTAATTTGATTTATAATTTGAACTCCTTTCTAACAAATTAATCGAAAAATAGACTATATTATTACTTTTTAATTACTTGGAAGATTATCTATGAGAATATTATAACACAGTTTGAAAACGCTGTCAAAAGATATAGTAGAGTTTCCCTCGCCATAGGCATGAAACAGCTATTTCTGAATCATATAGTCATTTCATTTGTCTTTTATAATTGAACACGGGCTAAAAGCTCGGAAAAAAAGAGACGCAACTGTTCAACTTTAATTGCTTCCACAGTCTAGAGATAGACTGTGGAAGGTTGGAGATAGAACGAGTGAAGCTCGTGTCGAACGCTCTCGTATCTTGTTTAACTGAACATGCCCTAAACTCTGTGCGAAAAAGAGACATAACTGTTTCAGCTTTAGCTGATTACAGGTATGGCTACCTTTAGGTATAAATCTTCCTAGAGTCTAATGACTCTGCGTCAGATTTCCTATTTTCGCTTTGAGTTTTTAACGGGCTTTGTATCTTAGAATTGAACTCGGGCTAAAAGCTCGGAAAAAAGATAAATACTCCTAGAAGCAGAGACTTCTTCGTCGTATTTCCTATTTTTCATTCGCTTTTTACGCCCTTTGTATCTTATAATTGAATTCGAGCTACAACTCTCTGACAAAGCCTAATCAAAAGATTGAGTAACCCTAGATAAGACACAGTAGGCATCTGATTGTAGCTATCACTACAATCTAGTTGCCTTTGTGGGGGTCTCACGACGAAGCGAACCGCTTCTGTTCGGCCGCCTATTTTGTCTAGGAGTTGCTTCCACAGTCTGGGAATAGACTGGGGAAGGTGGGAGATAGAACGAGTGAAGCTCGTGTCAAGTGTGGCGCCCTTTAGGGATAAACATTCCTAGCTCTAAAGATATAGTATACCTTTAGAGCTGGTAATAGAAGTTTGCAAAGCAAACTCTCTCTAGCTTCTGCGTCATGTTTCCTAATTTTCAGTCGGTTTTTTAACGGCTTCACATCTTAATGTAATTGAACTCGAGCTACAACTCTCTGACAAAAAGATAAATCTCATTGGTTGCAAGACAACCTGCTTCGATTTCCTATTTTGTCTAGGAGTTGCTTGACGCTCTCGTATCTTCTATTACCACGCTGGCGCTGTTGTGTTTGCTTGGAGATAGTTTAGCCAGGTGCGGTCTTTGATGCGACAGAGGGTCACAGATAGTCCTGCCATGTCTAAACTGGTCGCAAAACGTCCTGTCTTGATAAAAGGAAGTCGTAGCCCTTCTACATCCAATAGTTGGCAAATATCATTGAGAAAGACGCCTTGTTCCAATTCTGACATTGTTCCTAGATTGTTGACTAAAAGAATAAATTCTTCGCCCTCCTGCCAGCGAAAACGTAGTTTTAATTTGTTGACAATCTCATTGGCTAGTTGCTCCGACGATTCAAAGGACACCGTTCTGTACCCTTCTTCCCCATGAATCCCTATGCCGTAGGAAATTTGGTCTTCGTTTAACTCAAAGAAGGGCGATGCTAGCTGGGGAAAGTGCGCCGAACTCGTCGCAAAGCCAATGGTTGCCATTTCGGTTGACAGGCTTAGCGCCAGTTGCTCTAAGTCGTCCAAGGAGAGACCCGACTGGGCGGCTGCTCCCAAAATCTTATGGAGTAGGATCGTGCCTGCAAGACCTCGGTGGCGCTTTTGAAAATTCTTTTTCGTATCTACCGAAATATCATCATGAGAAACAATGTATTTGACCCGGATACCTTCAGCCCTTGCTTGGTGGATTGCCCTTTGAAAGGAGAGTAAGTCTGCCTCAAAATTTTTCACAATGACAAAGACACCCTCGCCTTTATCCACATACCGAATAGCGCATAAGACCTCCTCAGCAGTAGGGGGTAGAAAGACCTCACCATAGACCGCCGCTGTCAGCATACCCTTGCCGACAAAGCCAACGTGCATTGGTTCATGACCAGACCCGCCTCCCGAAATCAAGGGGACACAGTTAGCACTTTGTTCTTTTACTGTGATAATCGGTGCCTGTTCTAGGCGCTTGAGTTCGGGATGTGTCAATAAAAAACCGTCCATATATTGGGAAACCACTTGATGAGCTTGATTGATAATGGCGACCATTTATTCTCCTCTTCTTTCTCTCACTGATCCTGTCAATACCCTTACTAACCATGGATAGTGGACGCACAGCTGGCAAGGACTTTGCCTAATTTCTTTCTCAATCAGGGCAAGCAGTGCTCTTGCATGATAGGCAATTAGAAATGACAGGTAGTCTCCGTCTAACTCTACCCCCTCCTGCCCTTGCAACTCGTGCAGCATTTTATCCATTAAAACCTGACAGTAGCCCGCTAGGTAGGATACAAAATCATTTTGTCCCTTAATTTCAAACAGTTGAACATAAAAATGCTGATTGCTTTCAATATAGTATAGGAGCTCATCTAGCAAGGATAGCCCACTAATATAATTTAGATTATCCGTGACCTGCTCCTGCAGTTCCGTCTCAAAAATCCAGTCCAGCAATTCATACTTATCTACAAAATAATTGTAGAAGGTCTGGCGGCGCATATTAGCTTCCTGCATAATATCTACAACCGATACCTTATCAAAACTTTTGCTGGCTAATTGCCGCTTGAAGGACTTTGCGATCCGCTTTTTTGTTATCAGAGATGTTCCCATTCAGTCGTCACTTCTCCCTTGTTTTCCTAATGATGATGATTGTCAAAATGTATAAAGGGGCTCTACTCCTTCTACCTTACCACACTTTGCCTGAAATCCAAAGGGACAGACCTCTTCATCTGTCCCTTTCTTTTTGCCCCAAATTCCAGTATACTGAAAGCGTAATCATTTAAGCTGGCATGGGATAGGGAGCTGTATACAACACTTTCAATACCAAGCTCTAGCACATGCCCACTACTTCCTAGGAGGAATACACATGAAAAAAATTATCAACCAGCCCGAGCATGTTGTCAATGAAATGCTCCAAGGTCTTGTCTTTATGCATGGGAACCTAGTTGACCGACTGGACGGCTATGATGTGATTGTCAGAAAAGCTGAAAAGCGCGGCAAGGTCGGACTCATCTCAGGAGGTGGTTCTGGTCACGAGCCATCTCACGCTGGATTTGTTGGTAAGGGAATGCTGTCTGCTGCTGTTTGCGGAGCTGTCTTTACTTCCCCAACCCCAGACCAAATTTTAGAAGCCATTAAGGCTGCTGATGAAGGAGCTGGCGTATTTATGGTCATCAAAAACTACTCTGGTGACATCATGAATTTCGAAATGGCGCAAGAATTGGCGGAAATGGAGGGAATTGAAGTCGCAAGTGTGGTCGTTGATGATGACATTGCCGTGGAAAACAGCCTCTACACCCAAGGGCGTCGTGGTGTAGCAGGAACCATTCTCGTCCACAAAATTCTCGGTCATGCTGCTGAAACCGGCAAATCTCTTGCTGAAATCAAGGCTTTAGCCGACAAAATCGTGCCCCAAATCAAGACGATCGGACTTGCCCTTTCAGGCGCTACCGTCCCTGAAGTTGGAAAACCCGGCTTTGTCCTTGAAGAAGATGAATTTGAATACGGGGTTGGAATCCATGGGGAGCCGGGATACAAAAAAGAAACACTTCAGCCTTCTAAAATCTTAGCCCAAGAACTGGTTTCCAAATTACTCCAAGACTTCGAGCCTCAAGCAAATGAGAGTTACGGCGTACTCATCAACGGGCTTGGCGCTACCCCGCTCATGGAACAGTATGTCTTTGCAAATGACGTAGCCCAACTCCTTGCTGACAAGCAAATCAAGGTTGCCTACCATAAAATTGGCAACTATATGACCTCTATTGATATGGCAGGACTTTCTCTTACCTTCATCAAACTAGCAGACTCGAGCTGGCTGGAAGCCTTAGTAGCCCCTGTCGAAACCCCAGCTTGGTAAAGGAGAATACATGGAGACACAAGCAGTACTCAAATGGATGCAGTTATTTGCACAAAAAATTCAAGATAACAAAGACTTGCTAAGTGAGCTGGATACGCCGATTGGAGATGGCGATCACGGAGGCAATATGGCACGCGGTATGACCGCAGTTATGGAGCAATTAGAGGGCAAGGAATGGAATAGCCCTGACGAAATTTTCAAAATCGTTTCCATGCAGCTGCTCAGCAAGGTCGGCGGGGCTTCTGGTCCCCTGTACGGATCAGCATTTATGGGACTAACCAAGAGTGCCCAGACTGGAGCTTCCTTAGTCGATAGTCTTCAGGCAGGGCTTGATATGATTCAAAAGCGAGGCAAGGCAGCAGTCGGTGAAAAGACCATGGTCGATGTCTGGACACCTGTCATCGCAGCTTTAAGAGCAGGACAACTCACCCTTGAAGCAATTCGCCAAGCTGTTGACCAGACCAAGGATCTACAAGCGACCAAAGGTCGGGCTTCCTACCTCGGGGAGCGCTCTGTCGGTCACATTGACCCAGGTTCTTATTCCTCTGGTCTACTCTTTGAAGCATTGATGGAGGCAGGACTGGTATGACACAAACAATCGGTATCGTAATCGTCTCCCACTCCCATCACCTAGCCCAAGGGATCATTGATCTTATTTCAGAGGTCGCAAAAGATGTTCCTATCACCTATTGTGGCGGACTGAAAGATGGTAGTATCGGCACAGAATTTTCCCGAGTAGAAGAAGCGGTAAACAGCAACCCTGCCGATACTATTCTCGCCTTTTTCGACCTCGGTAGCGCCCGCATGAATATGGAAATGGTGGCAGATTTCACAGACAAGGATATCCATATCCAATCCGTCTCTGTTGTCGAAGGTAGCTACACTGCGGCGGCACTTCTCCAAGCTGGCGCCCCCCTTACAGCTATCTTGGAACAACTGGCAGCATTAGCAATCAATAAATAAAACCCAATGAAAATCAAAAAAGATGAGCGATCATACTTGTGAGTTGTGAAAGCTGGGAAATAAAGTTAGCGAACAAAGCTCCTCGAAGGCAGAGGTAGAATGCTATTTTCTTCAAATTAATACTGTTTAAAAATTAAAAGCACTTGAAATCCACTCTCTATGACAAATCGATTTGACCTTTTCTTTCGTCAATGAGTGAATCGTGTCCTGAAGTCTATCCATGACCTCCCTTAAGGAATGGAAA
>NZ_MSJL01000002.1 GCF_001921825.1 Streptococcus acidominimus | reverse complement strand
CAAACGACTGGGATTGCCATCATGGGCTTAGTGCGCCCAAAAATAGGAAAATAAGCAAAAAGTAAGCTTCGAAAGCGAAGCTTACTGGAATTAATGCTTACAAATAGGGCTTACTTAACAACTACTTGAAGTTTTTAGAGGTGCCCATAAAAATCAAAATCTGACTAGGCAACGAAACCGCAGGTGAGGTTGGGCTCAAGTCCAGCCTCACTTCTCATGGTTCGTGTCAATATCTCCCCTCTTATTTTAAGGGAACAAGCTAAAAACCTCCACTGGAGCTTTTTACTCAGCAAGGCGAGCTAACGACGTCAGATTTTAATTTTTGACGAGTATTATAAATACTTACTTGCTTCACGAATACTAAGAGGGGACAAGCGTTCCTCGTATCGGGCAATAAAGTTCCTTACCCAAGTCGGATTGACCTTGGAATAATCGCGTAAACTCCAGCCAATGGCTTTATTGATGAAAAACTCTGTCTGTCCAAGGTTGTTGATTAAAATTTTTTCTAGTAACTCCGTATCCGTATTTTGCTTGCGCAGTAACTGATGATCGATTGCAACCCTACGCAGCCAAATATTGTCGGAAAGGTTCCAATCAAGCAGGACTGACTTGGCTTCTGGGTAGCGAAAAGCAATTTCTCCAGCAATCTTATCCAGACCATCCACCGAATCCCACCACGAGTTTGTCCCGAGCACCCCCTCCAAGCGTGGCAAGTCCTCAGAAGTTATAGTCATTTAGTTTATATTTTTATTACTTCGTTAACTCGTCTTGCTGTACCCCAGTACTACCTGCGACTCGTTGCCTAGTACTAAAAATAAACTAAACGGCTATACCACGCTTATTCATAGCTAGATAATCAATCGCGACATAATGCATTTCCCGATAGGGGCTCTTCCAGACTTGCTCAATAAAAGTCCAATTGAGGGGAGCTTTCTTATAGGGGTTCAAAAATTCCTTGGTCATCTTTCTGCGTACCGACGCTCTCACTCCTAAAAAGGAAAATTAAGCGCGAAGATAAGCGGACATTTTCTCTGCCTCCTGAGCAGGACGAATGGACATCATTTCTCTAGCAACTCCCTGTCATAGATCGTGTAATCACAACGGTAGATAATCAGACGTTTGCCGTCAATGAGGAGCTCTGAAGTCTTTGGTGCATCAGAGGCGTATAAGGATACCTTATTGCCAGCATAGGTCGCAAGGGGGGTCCCATTTTGGGAACGGATCAAAATCACCTTTTCTTTTCCGATAAAATCATTTTTAAATTTGGATACCATGCGATTGAGGATTGGAACTGCCGCTTGTTGATCATCTGAGGTCGCATGTTCCTGATATTTCAAGAACATGTCTTCCAGTCCGTCTTCTACGGCAATCAGGGATGAACCCACATGGTCAATTTCATATTTACCCAAAGTGATTTTCAAGACAGCGCTATCTCCTTTAGAATTGCCCTCACTGTCTACCGAGTCAAAATCTTCATTGCGGGAAATAGACAGGGATTTTCCAGACATCTGGTCAACCAGTTGAGAATTTTCGTCATAGGTGCGCACGGTCATTTCCAGACCGATCCATTCTGCCTTGGTATTCTTCCACCAGTTTTGAATTGACTGACAGCCTGCCAAAACACCGAGTGCGAGACCAAACATCAGAATCATTTGTACTAATTTCTTTTTCAAACTGTTTTCCTCCTTTATCTACTATCATTATACCAAAAAAACTGGAGAAATCCCCAGTTTAAATGTGGCTCTACAAGATCTAGATCCGGCAAGATGACCAAACCCCGGTAAAACTGAAGTTCGGTAAAGTAGGTTCAATCGTCAGAAACTGCTTGTTGTAAGTATTAGAATAATCCGATTGCTGTTCCGTCCTCTGCTACGTCCATATTGAGGGCAGCAGGGAGCTTAGGAAGACCTGGCATGGTCATGACATCACCGGTCAAAGCTACGATAAAGCCAGCACCTAATTTAGGTACAAATTCACGTATCGTAACTTCAAAGTTTTCAGGCGCCCCAAGGGCTGTTGGATCATCTGAAAAACTGTATTGCGTTTTGGCCATGCAGACAGGGAGCTTATCCCAGCCATTTTTGGCAAAGTCTACTAATTGTGTTCGTGCTTTCTTTTCAAAGAATACGCCTGTCCCACCATAGATCTCTGTGACAATCTTGGTCACCTTGGTTTCCAGACTGTCGTCTGCCTGATAGAGGCGCTCATAGTTGGCAGGATTGGTTGCAATCGTTTGGACAAGTTGCTCTGCTAGTTCCACTCCACCTTCAGCACCATTTGCCCATACACTTGCAAGTTCAACAGGGACACCAATTTCTGCACATAGTGCTTTTAAGGCTGCAATTTCTGCTGGTGTATCTGATACAAATTCATTGATGGCAACGACTGCTGGAATACCGTATTTCTGCACATTTTCAATATGGCGTTTGAGGTTGGCAAATCCTGCTTGGACTGCTTCAACATTTTCATCAGAAAGACTGTCTTTCCTTACACCACCATGCATTTTTAGGGCGCGTAGAGTTGCAACAATCACAACGGCATCAGGCGCCTTTGGTAGATTTGGTGTTTTGATATCAAGGAATTTCTCTGCACCAAGATCCGCACCAAAACCTGCTTCTGTCACAACATAATCTGCCAAACGAAGCGCCGTAGATGTCGCTAAAACAGAATTACAGCCATGAGCGATATTGGCAAAGGGACCACCATGCACAAAAGCAGGTGTACCGTAAATAGTTTGAACAAGATTTGGCTTTAGGGCTTCTTTCAAGAGTAGGGTCAAAGCTCCCTCAACCGCCAAATCTCTGACATAGACTGGGCTGCGATCAAAGCGATAGCCAATCACGATATTCGCCAAGCGCTCTTTCAAATCATTCAAGTCCGTAGCCAGACACAAGATCGCCATTATTTCAGATGCAACGGTAATATCAAAACCATCCTCGCGTGGAATACCGTTTAAGGGACCACCCAAGCCAACTGTCACCTTGCGCAGAGCGCGGTCATTCAAATCCACTACACGCTTCCAGATAATACGCCGCTGGTCAATCCCCAGACTATTTCCTTGGTGAATATGGTTATCGATCAAGGCTGAAAGTGCATTATTAGCTGTTGTAATAGCGTGCATATCGCCGGTAAAATGTAGGTTGATGTCTTCCATTGGCAAAACCTGAGCGTAGCCACCACCCGCAGCACCACCCTTAATTCCCATCACAGGACCGAGTGATGGTTCACGAAGAGCAATCATCGTTTTCTTACCAATCTTAGACAGGGCATCCGCCAGACCGATAGTCACTGTCGACTTGCCCTCACCAGCAGGTGTTGGATTGATGGCCGTTACTAAGATGAGTTTTCCAAGCTCATTTTTCTTGACTGCCTCAATCTTTTCAAAGGCTAATTTAGCCTTGTATTTTCCATACAATTCCAAATCATCATAGCTAATCCCCACTTTTTCAACTACGTTTACAATCGGCTGTAACACTACACTTTGAGCAATTTCAATATCTGTTTTCATAGCAACTCCCTATCCTTTTATTGAAGATAGTATATCAAAAATTTTATAAAAACGCACGTTTTTTGAAATTATTATTTTTAACATACGGTTTTTACGGATTTCAAGAATATGATTTCAAAAAACATTCCGTTAATGCTTCATAACATCAAAACGATAGCCAAGAACTATACTGTATAGATGAGGCGATACTGATCGTGATGCTACATTGGATTTTTGTGCAGATGAGCCTATCTTCCAGTCTCCCCTTTCTTCTGCCACAGCAGGCGCTCTAAAACTTTACCTCCAGCAGATTTTCTAGTATAATAAAAACATGAAAATTTTGATTACGTCTGGCGGAACCAGTGAGGCTATTGACAGCGTCCGCTCCATTACCAATCAGGCAACTGGTAGCCTAGGAAAAATCATTGCAGAAAAATGTCTGGCTGCCCAGCTTGACGTCACGCTCGTGACCACTAAAACAGCTGTCAAACCGCAGTATCAAGAGGGATTGACCATTGTAGAAATCACTGATGTCGCCAATCTCCTTGCCACCCTCGAAGAGCTTGTTCCGCTGCACGATGTCATGATTCACAGCATGGCAGTCTCTGATTACAGCCCTGTTTACATGACTGACCTTGCCCAAGTAAAGACTGTTCAGAATATCGAAAGCCTACTGGATGAGACCAATACTGAGGGAAAAATTTCCTCAACCGCTGAATATCAGGTGCTCTTTCTCAAAAAGACCCCCAAGGTGATCTCCTATGTCAAACAATGGAATCCAGCTATTCAGCTGATTGGTTTTAAACTCTTGGTCAATGTGACAAAAGAAGAACTCTTTCAGGTCGCACGCGAAAGCCTTGTCAAAAATCAAGCTGACTATATCTTGGCAAATGATTTGGCAGACATCAGCCCAGAAAAGCACGGTGCCTATCTACTAGATAAAGAAAGCGCCGTTCCCGCTCAAACAAAGGAAGAAATTGCAGAGATTATTCTCGAAAAAGTATTAGAAAAAAGGAGATAATATGGCTCGTATTACCCTTGCTGTTACAGGCTCTATATCCGCTTATAAAGCAGCTGATCTGACCAGTCAATTAGGAAAACTCGGTCATTCTGTAACGGTCCTAATGACCACTGCTGCTACCCAATTTATCACTCCACTCACCTTTCAATCCCTCTCAAAAAATCCAGTTCACACAGATGTCATGGTAGAGGAAGATCCAAGCTCAATCAAGCATATCGATCTTGCCAAGCAGACAGATTTATTTTTGGTCGCCCCTGCTTCTGCCCAGACTATTGCCAAACTTGCTCATGGCTTTTCCGACAATATTGTCACCGCCCTCGCCCTCGCCCTACCAGCTACAACACCAAAACTGATTGCGCCCGCTATGAATACCAATATGTATCTTAATCCTGCCACCCAGCACAATCTGGAGCAATTGCAGAACTACGGTTTTCAAATGATTGCCCCACGAGAGGCTCTACTAGCCTGCGGTGATGTTGGCATTGGTGCCCTAGCTGATACTGATTTTATTTTAAAGAAAGTGAGTGAAATACTTCATGAGACAAACTAAATCAACCAAAGTCGCAACCCTAGCAATCTTTTTTGCAGTGATGATTGTCATTGATATTCTTAGCTCTGTTATCTTCAATTTCTTGCCTGTTCCAATCAAGCCAACGATTGTCCATATCCCTGTTATCGTGGCTTCTATCCTCTACGGACCAAAAATCGGCGCAACCCTAGGAGGCATGATGGGAATATTGAGCGTTGTTCATAATACAGTCATGCTCCTGCCGACTAGCTATCTCTTTTCGCCCTTCGTTCAAAATGGACAGTGGTATTCTCTTATCGTTGCCATTGTGCCACGAATTTTGATTGGAGTAACCCCTTATTTCATCTATCGTCTCTCACAAAAACGAGCAGGACTTTTAGTCGCTGGAGCAATTGGTTCTATGACCAATACAGTCTTTGTTCTGGGAAGTATCTTTTTCCTCTTTTCTGGAGTATATAATGGAAATATTCAAGCCATGCTAGCGACTGTTATCGGGACAAATTCAATCGCAGAAATGGTGATTGCAGCCTTTCTCACAATGGCTATCATTCCTACTCTGCAAAAAACAAAAAAATAATCAGAAAATCACGTGAAAGCGTGCTTTTTCTTTTCAAAAATGGTATAATGAAAGCGTTTAAGATAATATTTTAAAAAAGGAGAACTACAATGACTTACCAAGAACAGTATCAAGTATGGCTTGACTATGCAGAACTTCCTGCTTATTTACAGGATGAATTGCGCAGCATGGATGAAAAAACCAAAGAAGATGCCTTTTATACTTCTCTTGAATTTGGAACAGCTGGTATGCGTGGTTTGATTGGAGCAGGTACCAACTGCATCAATATTTATGTGGTTCGTCAGGCGACTGAAGGATTGGCTCGTCTCATTGAGTCAAAGGGGCAGGAAGCTAAGGACAGAGGGGTAGCGATCGCTTATGATTCACGCCACTTCTCGCAGGAGTTTGCTTTTGATGCAGCTCGGGTACTGGCTGAACACGGCATCAAGGCCTACGTCTTTGAAGAATTGCGCCCAACTCCAGAGCTTTCCTTTGCTGTTCGTCATCTCCATACCATAGCTGGTATCATGATCACTGCCAGCCACAATCCTGCTCCTTACAACGGGTATAAGGTTTACGGCGAAGACGGTGGGCAAATGCCTCCGGCAGATGCAGATGCTCTTACAGACTATATCCGTGAAATCACCGATCCATTTGCAGTTGCTGTGGCTGATTTGGAAACAGCCCAAAAAGCGGGTCTCATTGAAGTAATTGGTGAAGCGGTTGATAGCAAGTACCTCAAAGAAATCAAGGACGTTAATATCAATCAAGACCTCATCAAGGAGTATGGTCGCGATATGAAGATTGTCTTTACACCTCTTCATGGTACTGGTGAAATGCTGGCTCGCCGCGCCTTGGCACAAGCTGGTTTTGAATCAGTTCAGGTCGTAGAAAGTCAGGCGACACCAGATCCAAACTTCTCGACTGTTAAATCACCAAATCCAGAAAGCCAAGCTGCCTTTGCCCTTGCGGAAGAGTTAGGCCGCCAAGTTGATGCTGATGTACTAGTAGCAACCGACCCAGATGCTGACCGTCTCGGGGTAGAAATTCGTCAAGCGGACGGTAGCTACCGCAACCTCTCTGGTAACCAAATCGGTGCCCTCATTGCTAAATATATCTTGGAAGCCCACAAACAAGCAGGCACCTTGCCAGCAAATGCGGCCCTTGCTAAATCGATCGTATCGACTGAACTTGTCACCAAGATTGCCGAGAGCTATGGTGCTACCATGTTTAACGTCTTGACTGGTTTCAAATTTATCGCAGAAAAAATCCAAGAATTTAAGGACACCCACAATCATACTTACATGTTTGGTTTTGAAGAAAGTTTCGGCTACCTCATCAAGCCATTCGTTCGTGATAAAGATGCCATCCAAGCTGTCCTTATCGTTGCAGAAATTGCTGCCTACTACCGCTCTAAAGGCTTGACCTTGGCTGATGGTATCGACCAAATCTTCGCAGAGTATGGCTACTATGCAGAAAAGACGATTTCTGTTACCCTATCAGGTGTTGACGGAAAAGCAGAAATCAAGAAAATCATGGACAAATTCCGTGGCAATGCCCCAACACAATTCAACCAAACAGAGATTGCTCTCTTAGAAGATTTCCAAGAACAGACTGCGACAGACAAAGAGGGCAAGGTTTCTGCCTTGACCACTCCACCGAGCAACGTCTTGAAATATACCTTGACAGACGATTCTTGGTTTGCCGTTCGTCCATCTGGAACTGAACCAAAAATCAAGTTCTATATCGCAACGGTCGGTACAGATATGCAAGATGCAGAAAACAAAATTGCTGCGATTGAAGCAGAAATTAACGCCTTTGTGAAAGAAGCCTAGATCCAGTTTCATGTAAAACAAAAAAAGGAAGAAGATTATTCAGAAATCTGAAGATAATCTTCTTCCTTTTTTAGGCTTCCCCAGTCTATTCCTAGACTGGGGAAGGTTGGAGATATAGTTGTTTAGTTTACTTTTAGTACTAGGCAACGCGTCGCAGGTAGTACTGAAGTACAGCAAGACGAGTTAACGAAGTAATAAAAGATAAACTAAATGACTATAAAACGAGTGAAACTCGTGTCAAGTGAGGCTCTTTTAGGAGGACACATAGGTGCTAGCTTTAACTAGCTACGGCTGGACATATTTTTAGAGAATCGGCTGAAAACTTCCACTAAAGCTTTTCACTCGTCATGTTTCCTAATTTTCGGTCGCTTCCACAGTCTAGGAATAGACTGGGGAAGGTTGGAGATAAAACGAGTGAAACTCGTGTCAAACGCTCTCGTATCTTGTGTAATTGAACTCGGGCTAAAAGCTCGGAAAAAAGAGACGCAGGTGTTCTAGCTTTAGCTAGTTACAGCTGTGGCTCCCTTTAGGGATAAATACTCCTAGAAGCAGAGACTTCTGCGTCGTATTTCTTATTTTCGTTCGGTTTTTGACGGCTTCACATCTTAATGTAATTGAACTCGAGCTACAACTCACTGACAAAAAGATCAATCTCATTGGTTGCAAGACAACCTGCTTCGATTGCCTATTTTGTCTAGGAGTTGCTTTCACAGTCTAAGGATAGACTGTGGAAGGTTGGAGATAAAACGAGTGCAACTCGTGTCAAACGTCCTCGTATCTTGTGTAACTGAACTCGAGCTACAACTCTCTGACAAAAAGATCAATCTCATTGGTTGCAAGACAACCTGCTTCGATTGCCTATTTTGTCTAGGAGTTGCTTAACGCTCTCGTATCTTGTTCTACTTCAACGACAAATGCTTGCCAGGGGGTTAGGGTGAGGTTGTGTAAGTCAGTCAGGTTGCAGTCTGTATTTTTAATAATAGTTTTGAGGACTGTATCTTCACAATGAAAGGCTTGTTCTTCATCAGAAAAATTTGTCACGATCAACCAAGTTTTGCCTTGGTAGCGACGGTAATAGGCGAAAATTTTCTCAGCTGTTGACATGAGTTCAAAACTTCCCCAAACCATGATTGGATGATCTTTACGTAGTTGAATGAGTTTCTGATAGGTATAGAAAATAGAATGTGGATCTTCCAGTGCTGCCTCAACATTGATGGTCGAATAGTTAAGATTCAAAGCGAGCCACGGTTGCCCGATGGTAAAACCACCATGCTCTTGAGCAGACCAGGCTATTGGTCGTCTAGCATTATCTCGCCCTTTGGCGTTGATGGAGCGGAGGACTTCATCAACTTCATATCCCATTTCGATTCTTTCATGATACATATTGATTGTTTCAATATCTTGCGCCTCATCAATGGAGTGAATCGGAGTATTGGTCATACCAATCTCTTCTCCTTGATAAATATAGGGAGTTCCTTTCATCAGATGAAGCAGTATAGCTAAGAGGGTTGCGCTCTCATAATGGTAGTCCCTATCATTGCCCCAGCGGGAAACGATTCTCGGTAAATCGTGATTGTTCCAAAACAGTGAATTCCAGCCCTCGTTGCCTAGCTCGACTTGCCACTTGACAAGCGCCTCTTTCAAATCATTGATAGAAATGGGCTTCAGATCCCATTTCTCCTTACCTGCTTGCTGGTCTAAGCCTATATGCTCAAATTGGAAAACCATGCTCAACTCATTGCGCTCTGGATCCGAATAGAGTTTTGCAATCTCAGGCGTAGCTCCCCATGTTTCCCCAACAGTCAAAAGATCATGTTGACCGAAAGTCGCACGATTCATTTCCTGCAGATAGTCATGGAGTTTAGGACCATTGCCTAGGATTCCCTCTAGTGGACGTTTGCCAACTAGATCAATCACATCCATCCGAAAACCACCAATTCCTTTATCAATCCAGAAATTCATCATGGCATAGATAATTTTTCGCATCTCCTCATTTTCCCAATTTAAGTCGGGTTGCTTGCGACTAAACTGATGCAAATAATATTGATTGCTATCTGGATCAAACTCCCAGGCAGAGCCTGAAAAGGCTGACTTTAATTCATTTGGTGCCGAGCCATCTGGTTTGGGATCAGCCCAAATATAGTAGTCTCGGTATGGACTATCTGGATCACTTTTTCCCTCTATAAACCAAGGATGTTCATCTGAAGTATGATTGACGACCAGATCCATGACAATTTTTATATCTCTTTTATTAGCCTCTGCTAATAAGAGTTCCATATCCTCCATTGTCCCAAATTCTTCCATGATATCTTCGTAGTCAGAAATATCATAGCCGTTATCATCATTGGGAGATTTGTATACAGGCGATAGCCAAATGGCACCGATACCTAGTAATTTTAGATAGTCTAATTTTTCAATAATTCCTCGCAAGTCTCCAATACCGTCACCATTGCTATCCTTGAAACTTCGTGGGTAGATTTGATACACGACAACTTCTTGCCACCAATGTTTGTTCATCTGATTCACCAATTGTTATCCTTTCTTTAGGAACCATCTCTACATTGGGCTAGACCGTATTAGTAACTCTAGCCCTTTCTTTTCGACCAATATAGTCGTTTCGTTTATCTTTTATTACTTCGTAAACTCGTCTTGCCCTACTCCAACAAAATCCTATTTCAATCCTTGCTTTCCTGCCAAGTAACTGTTCCACATCTTTTGCTGCGGTTTCGCAAAAGGATAGCGGTGAAAATCTTCCACTGCAACCCACTGAACTTCTCGATCCGTTGGGATAAGAGCATTTGTAGCAAGTCCTTCTAAGAGCTCAATCTGCCATTTACGGTGACTGAAGATATGCTGAACTGGTGAAAATTCATCTGACTGCCATTCGACTGCTAAAGGATAGTGTTTGCCAAATTCCTTGCGAATATCCATTTGCGGAATATCTTCCGCCACTTCAAATAAGGACACCTGCGGGGAAACAAGGGAGCCTTTTTCTAACAAGGGAAAAGACCAAAATCCTGCTAATAAATTCGACTGCTGGTTTTTTTCAAGTAAAAACTCATTCTTTTCATTTCGGATAATAAAGGCCTGATAGGCAACTGGTAGAGGCTTTTTCTTGGGTGCTTTTATTGGGTACTTATCCATAGTCCCGTTGAGATAAGCTGCGCTGAACGCCTTGACAGGGCTGTCCTCGGGACGCGGATTAACGGGTGCTTCAATATCCGACCCTAAGTCCATCAGCGCCTGATTAAAGTCTCCCGGTCGCGCTGGATCGATCAATTCTTCCATAATCGCTTGAAAAATCTTACGATTTCCCGGAACTCCAATATCGTAGTCCACCTCAAATAAACGGCTCATCACCCGCATGACATTGCCATCAACAGCAGGCTCTGGCAAGTCAAAGGCGATACTTGCAATAGCACCTGCTGTATAAGGGCCTATCCCCTTGAGACTGGCAATTTCTGTATAGGTATTAGGAAAAGCTCCGCCAAAATCCGCCACCATTTGCTGAGCAGCCTTTTGCATATTGCGTACCCGTGAATAGTAGCCCAAGCCCTCCCAGAGTTTTAATATCACTTCTTCAGGTGCTTCTGCCAAGTCACGAATGGTCGGCAGGTGATACAAAAAGCGCTCATAGTAAGACTTGACCGTATCGACCCGCGTTTGCTGGAGCATAATTTCAGAAACCCAGATTGCATAAGGATCCTTTGTATGCCGCCAAGGCAGGTCGCGCTTATTTTCATCATACCATTGAAGCAAGGCCTTTCTGAATGCCTCTATCTTATCTTGGTGCCACATGTCAATGCCATATTTTTTAAAATCAAACATATCACCAGTATACCACAACTATCGCTGATTTCCCTAGTTCTATCTAATACTCAACAAAAATCAAAACTAGCCCTACCTCATTCCTCTACTATCTGACTTGTCTGCATGCGGTAGTAAACTCCTTTTGCCTGCATGAGCTGGTCGTGATTGCCCTGCTCTACAATCTGCCCTGCCACCATGACCAAAATCAAATCTGCAGACTGAATCGTTGATAGGCGGTGGGCAATGATAAAGCTGGTGCGTCCCTGCATCAGACGTTCAAAAGCCTGTTGAACAAGGGCTTCTGTCCGCGTATCAATGGAGGAGGTCGCCTCATCCAAAATCAGAATTTTGGGTAGATGTACAAAGACCCGGGCAATCGAAAGTAATTGCCGTTGCCCTTGGGATAAGGCGGAACCCCCATCCCTTAATTCTGTATCGTATCCCTGTGGCAGCTGGCGAATGAAAAAATCTGCATTGGCTGCCTTAGCCGCCTCTATCACCCTGTCTCGTGTCACATCCGGGTAGCCATAGGCGATATTTTCATGGATTGTCCCTGTCTTAATCCAGGTTTCCTGCAAGACCATACCGATTTGTCGCCTGAAATCCGCGCTACTATATCGGGAAATTGGAACCCCGTCCAGCAAAATGCGACCTTTATCCACTTCATAGAAACGCATCAAGAGATTGATAAGCGTTGATTTTCCTGCACCGGTTGGTCCCACAATCGCAATTCTAGCACCTGCTGGAACATCAACCGTCAAATTCTCAATCAAGGGTTGCGGAGGATTATACGAAAAAGCAACCTCCTCAAACTGAATATGCCCAGCTACTTCTTCTTCGATCAATGCGTCCACATCACCGTCCTCAACAGACCTTTGTTCTAATAGCTTGAAAAGCCGTTCAGCACAGACAAGTGCGCTCTGCAATTCCGAAAGGACAGACGATATATCATTAAAGGGCTTGGTATACTGACTAGCATAGTTCAGAAAAGTCGTGAGTTCACCCACAGTAAAGCTCCCTGCCATAATCCGCATGGCACCAAGCCCTGCCAGCAAGGCATAGATTAGAGCATTGATAAAGCGTGTCATGGGATTGCTGGTGGAAGAAGCAAAAATCGCTGCTTGAGAATAGCTGGCATAGGTCTGATTGGATCGTTCAAACTTGCTGATGAATTGCTCCTGGGCATTAAAGGTCTGAATCAAGGATAACTGACGGATACTTTCTTCCAATAACTTGGTCTGCTGTCCCCGCGATTCAGTCTGTTGTTGATAGTAAACATAGCTTTTTTTAGCAATAAAACGAGCTACAAAAAGCGAGAATGGAGTCAAAACGACGACTAAAATCATCATGCCCCTATCAAGCCCTGCCATGCTAAAAATGGTCAAAACAATGGTTAAGACACCCGTTAAAAATTGACTGAAAATCATGTTCAAACCATTGCTCAATTGCTCACTATCGCTAGCAAGGCGTGCCACAAGGTCGCCAATACTCTGCCGATCCAGATAAGACAAGGGCAAGGCATGAATTTTTTCATAGACTTCCTCTCGCAATTCACTCATCATACGGGTAATCAATTGATTGACCAAGATTGGTAAAATGAACTGAACCACCGTATTGATGATAATGACGAGCGCCATGATGAGCAAGATCCTGACAAGGAAAAAAACATTTCCTTCAAGCAATACCGCATCTACCGCTTGACCGATCAAGACGGGTAAATAGACAGATAAGAGGACTTGGCAGATACTTCCGAACAGAATGATGATCAGCCGGACAGGTTGACCTGCCATGCGAGCCATGAGTTGACCCAAACTGGTCTTAGCTTTCATGAGACACCTCCTGACCATGCTGAGAGCGATCAATCTCCTGATAAATAGCACAAGTCTGAAGCAAGGTCTCATGGCAAGCCAAGCCGACTTGCCGCCCTTGATCCAGTACCAGAATCTGGTCTGCCTGCAAAAGACTGTTCGTCCGTTGAGAAACCATTATCAGCACTTTATCGGATAGACCTTGTCGAATTGCTCTTAACAAGTTTCGTTCTGTCAGATAATCCAGAGCCGAGGTCGCATCATCCAAAATCAAGATTGGGGCTTCCTGCAAGAGGGCACGTGCAATGGTCAGACGCTGGCGCTGACCGCCTGAAAAATTACGTCCAAAGGCTTCAACACTGGCTTCCAAACCACCTTTTTCAAGGACAAACTCCTTGGCCTGCGCCATTTCTAAAGCCCACCATAGGCTTTCATCTGCTGCTGATTCCTTCCCCAGTAACAGATTGGAACGTACAGTTCCGCTAAAAAGCTGGGCTTGTTGCCCAACTAGAGCGAACTGTTGGCGCCACTCTCTCAAGTTCAGCGGTGAATGACCGTTCGGCTTAAATAAGGCTAGGTGATTGGTATCAATAGGATAGAGGTGCAACAATAAGTCGACCAAGGTAGACTTTCCAGCACCTGTTCCCCCAATAATGCCAAAAAATTCTCCTTTTCTTATCCGAAAGGAAAGGTCTGTCAGAGCATTTTCAGCTGATGAGGTATAGGCAAATGATAGCTGATGAGCGACTAGAAGCCATTCTTCAGACAGGTTCGAGATTTCAAAAGGCTTATCAATATCTTCTGATTCTTGCTCAAAGACCTCATTCAAACGCCTGAAACTGATAAAACTTTGATTTAGGCTGGAAATCACCATGACCATTTTCACTAATTCAACCAGAATTTGAGATAAATAGTTGATGAGAGCAACCAGCATGCCCTGATTCAGCATAGCTTGATCAATCGCTAGCTTACCTTGGTAAATCAAAAAGAGCAGGGTTCCATTGACTACCAAAAAGGTCGCTGGTGTGAGCAGGGAAGCCCAAAAGCCTGCTGTCAGCTGCTGGCAAGTATAGGTTTTATTTATGTCCTGAAAGGTCTTTATTTCCCGCTTACTTTGTCCAAAGGCACGAATGACCCGCATTCCTGTAATGCTCTCACGAACCTGCCCAACCAGACGATCCAAACTGCTTCGCATGAGAAGATAGACCTTGCTCGCCATCGTGGAGACAAGAGAAACGATTAAGAATAAGAGAACAATCATGCCTAGGAAACTTAGTGCCAAGCTAGGACTGATGTAAAAGGCCATGACTAGGGAGCCGAATACCACAATCGGTGCCCTTAAAAAAAGACGCAAGAAGATATTGATGCCTGTCTGAATCTGCAAGGTATCACTCGCTAAGCGTGTCAATAAACTGTCACCTGATAAGCGGTCACGACTGACTTTGGGAAGTGATAAGACTTTTTGGTACAGATCTTGGGTAAGTTCCTTGGTATAGCCTACCGCTGCCTTTGCTGAATAATATTGGGCTGTGAGTGCTACAATGACACCAACTATTGCAAAAAGAACCAATAACAAAATCATAGCAATCAACTGACCGTGATTGCTATGAGGAATAGTCGTATCAACAATAAAGGCGATAATGAGAGGAACAGCGAGCTCAAAGCAGGCTTCCATCAATTTGAATAAGGGAGCAAGAATGGCTTCTTTTCGATAGTCCTTCCCATACTTCCAAAATCGTTTCATATTACTTTTCATTTTCTAGTGCTTGGGCAGCAGTAATAATGGCAAGTTTGTAGATGTCATCAGCACTTGAGCCACGAGAAAGATCATTAACAGGCATATTCAAGCCCTGTAAGATTGGACCAATGGCATCAAACATTCCCAAACGTTGGGCAATTTTATAGCCAATATTTCCCGCTTGCAAGTCTGGGAAGACAAAGACATTTGCTTGACCAGCTACATCGCTGTCTGGTGCTTTAATAGCTGCTGTTTCTGGGACGAAAGCCGCATCAAACTGCAATTCTCCATCCAAAGCCAAGTCTGGTGCTAAGTGTTTAGCGATCTGTGTCGCTTCTGTCACCTTATCCACTTGTGGTGCTTTGGCACTACCCTTGGTTGAGAAACTCAACATCGCAACCTTTGGATCAATGTCAAAGATGCGGGCTGTTTCTGCGGTATTGACTGCAATTTCAGCCAGCTCTTGGGCACCTGGATCAATGTTAATCGCACAGTCTGCAAAGACATATCGCTCGCTGGTGTTTTCACGATTCATCAAGAAGACGCCTGATGTACGCGAAATCCCTGGTTTTGTTTTGATAATTTGAAGAGCTGGACGAACTGTGTCAGCAGTTGAATGGATCGCACCTGATACCATTCCATCAGCCAAGCCCATTTTCACTAACATCACACCAAAATAGTTGACATCACGAAGTAAGCGATCGGCATCTTCCATTGTCGCTTTTCCTTTACGCACTTCAACAAAGGCTTCTTTCATTGCTTCAAATTCGGCATATTCATTTGGGTTGATGATGGTACAGTTAGGGTCAGCGAAACCGAATTCTGACAAGAGACCACGGACATCATCGGGGTCACCGAGGATGATTGGCTCCAACAAGCCCTCAAATTTCAAACGCGCAGCAGCACGAACCACGCGCTCATCATTTCCTTCTGGAAAGACAATTTTAACGTGTCGTCCCACAATTTTTTCACGCAAACCACCGAATAACGAACGAATTCCCATTTTTCTCTCCTTTAAGAACCTCTATTATAGAGACAAGCGCTTCCATCCACAACTACTTCTTCCGTTTTTCACCGTTCATCTTTCAAATACAGCCAATCCTCTTTCAAGATTGCTACTCTTTGAAAGCTGTACCATGCGGACCATGATCACCTAGGGATATTTACTATATTAATCCCCCTAGTATCTTGTCTTTCTGAACCAAAGCAACTCACTCTTAAATACAAGTTTTATATTTTATTTTTCAACTTCATGATAACGCTTTTAAGGTCATTTGTCAAATCGCTTTCACAAATTAAGTCTTTTCCTGTAAATGGATTGATGAAGCCAATCCTGTGGCAATGCAAGGCCTGCCTCTTAATCCCATAATCCATACTCCCACCGTACAAATCGTCTCCTAGCAAGGGAAAGCCGATATGGGAAAAATGCACCCGAATCTGATGTGTTCTACCTGTATGCAGATGAATATCCACCAAGTGGACATCTCCCCAAGATTGAACAACCTCATAAGAAGTATGTGCATACTTCCCTGTCGGGGTTACACAGCGAGTAATAATACTGTCTTCTGGCCGTCCAATCGGGGCAATAATCTCCCCCTTTTGCTCCAAGTCACCCGATCCATGTACTATGGCAAAATAGCGCTTTTGAATCAACTTTTGCTGCAACTGCTTATCTAGCCTAGCATGGGCGTATCCGTGTTTCGCAAAGAGCATTAAACCTGATGTATCGCGATCGAGACGTGTTACAATGTGAACCTGTTTATTTTCATAATCCCGTTCAATATAATAGCCCTTGACAAAATTGGCAATCGTTGAAGAGTGTAAGGCGCTCGGAATTGAGGCAAAGCCAGCAGGCTTGTTGATCACCAGAAAATGATCATCCTCAAAGACAATATCCAAGGGATGCACAATCGGCTCTAACTTTCCTGTCACATCCTCTTCACTGGGAATATCGATAGAAAGATGATCTCCAATGTCCAAGAGATAGGTCGCATTCTGCGCTTGCCCATTGACGAGGATAGCTCCACCCTCATACTTAATCTTTGCCAGCAAACCTTTGGAAATATCGTGCTTCTTCAAAAAGGTTTTGATTTTTACATGCTGATCTACCAGAAACTCAAAGCGCATTACTCCACCTCACCGATAAAGGCGTCTTTGACCCGATTCCAGAAGCTGGTATGGCTCGGTGTCGCCAGAAAATGGATCTTGCTATTGTCAATCTGGTATTCGATCTGCTCGATATTGTCATAGACAAAGGTGCGATTATCGATAGAAACAGAGTACCGATCATCATGCTTGGGCTCAATGACGATCTTATCCTTTTTAGGAACGACAATGGACGATCCGAGAGTTCGATATACACGATTGTTCAAGCTGGCTACTTCTGCAATCTGTAAGGCTTCAATCGTCGGATGTAAGACCGCCCCTCCCAGAGATTTATTGTAGGCTGTTGACCCTGTCGGGGTCGAGACCGAAATACCGTCACCACGGAAGCGTTCAAAGGGCACCTTATTGATAAAGACATCTGCTACCATGGTTTTCGACAAACGCTTGATCGTCGCTTCATTCAAAGCACGCATGACTATCTCACGGCCGTTCATCATCTTGACACGAACGTGTAAAATCGGATAGGAGACCCTAGCGCCTGTATCTAATTTCAAATTCTCAACCAATTTATCCACTTCAAAGTCGCGGTAGTCCGTATAAAATCCAAGGTGTCCCGTATGAATCCCAACAAACCGCACCCGATCCATAATCGCTTCATACTTATGAAAGGCGGATAGGAGCATGCCGTCTCCCCCGATCGAAATCACAATATCAGGATTTTTGGGGGTCAGGATAAAGTGTGCTTCTTTCAGCTTGGTCCAAAGTTCATTCATAACAGCATGACTTTTAGGATTTTTACTGCTTAGCAGGGCGATTTTTTTTCTATCTGTATTCTTCATCTGTATCGTCGCTATTTCCTACTCCGTCATTCAACTTACGATAGGCTGGATCAAATAGAGCTTGAGCCTCTTGAATATCGTCGCGGATTTTGCGCATCTCCTCATCTAATTGGTAAGCAATCTTGGCTGTAATTTCCAAGCGTTGCTTAATTTCTTTTGGAAAATTCCCCTTATACTTGTAATTCAAGGAATGTTCAATCGTTGCCCAGAAATTCATGGACAGGGTTCTAATCTGAATTTCAGCCAGCACCGTCTCATTGCCGTTAATCGTATCGACAGGATACGCAATCACAACATGATAGGAACGGTAGCCAGATGCCTTCATATTATTGATGTAGTCACGTTCATGGACAATCTGCATATCTTTTCGTTTTCTGAGGATTTCAAGTACCTCTTCCACATCATCTACAAACTGAACCATGATCCGAACCCCTGCTATATCTTGCATATCCTGAGCCAGATTTTCCAGCTGAATGTGTCGCAGTAGCATCTTTTCCTTGATCGATTCAATCGGCTTCACGCGCCCCGTCACAAATTCAATTGGTGAATGTCTATTCGCTTTTCGGTATTGTTTGCGGATGCCACGCAATTTAATTTTTAATTCCCCGACCGCTTGAATATAGGGATCTAGGAACTCTTCCCAATTCATTTCCATGGCTGCTCCTTTCTTGTCAAATACTTGTTTTTGTAATAGAATAGCACAAGAACTATTATACCATACGAAAAGGTTTTATCCTATGAAAAAAAATCATTTAGAAATTGAATACAAGACACTGCTAACCGAGTCTGAATTTGATGGCTTAAATAGGGAATTTGATGATGTTCTTCCTATTTATCAAACCAACTATTATATCGATACACCTGATTTCGACCTGCGCAAGCACCGCTGTTCTCTCCGTATTAGAACTCTAAAAGACCGTGCCGAGTTAACCCTCAAAATTCCACAGAAAGTCGGCAATCAGGAATACAACCAAGAGTTGTCCCTTGAAGAGGCGCAAGCCATGATACAACAGGTGCAGCTACCCGAGGGCGATATTCTAAGACTGATCCAAGAGGTGGAAGTCCAGCTTGAACTCTTGAAGGTCTGGGGACATCTGGCCACTAAACGGTATGAAAAAAAGACATCCGTGGGTTTAATGGCTCTTGATGAAAATAGCTATGCAGGGCAGATAGACTACGAACTGGAAGTTGAAGTCCAAGATGCCAAACAGGGGAAACTAGCCTTTGAAGAGTACCTCAAACAACACCACATTGATTTTAAGTATGCCAGCAGTAAGGTTGCCCGCACAGCTGCTGCACTCAATACCACATCCTAGGCTCATAGATAGACTTGGTTGAAACCAATTGGATTTCTTGCTTTCCTCAATGGTGAGGGCTTGAAGCTCCATTCTTCCTTATCACCCATTGGCGACCTCTACTAGCAAAAATACTTCATTTGGCATTAGCACTAGAGTTAAGTTTTTTACGGGCTTTGTATCTTACACTTCGTTAACTCATCTTGCTGTACTATTGAGAAATAGTTATCAACTAGACAACTACCTGCGACTTTTGACGAAAACTTCGTTTTCTTTATTTCCAACCTCCAACAGTCTATCCCCAGACTGTGTTGACGAAAACTGCGTTTTCTTTATTTCCAACCTCCAACAGTCTATTCCCAGACTGTTTTGACGAAAACTTCGTTTTCTTTATTTCCAACCTCCAACAGTCTATTCCCAGACTGTTGGAGCTAATACTAAAAATAAACTAAACAACTATGGCAGAAAAATCCGTAAAGAAATTCATTTTGTTACTGAAAATTTTTAGATTTTCTGATAAAATAGAACTATCGAATAAAAGGAGTATTTCTGATCATGACCCAACCTTATGGTGATAAGCAAATTAAACTGTTTTCTTTGAATGCCAATCGCGCAATTGCTGAAAAAATTGCGGAAGCCTCTGGTATTCCCCTCGGAAAAATGACCAGTCGCCAATTTTCAGATGGAGAAATTCAAGTCAACATTGAAGAAAGTGTGCGTGGTGTAGATGTCTACATCATCCAATCTACTAGCTACCCTGTTAACAATCACCTCTGGGAATTGTTGATTATGGTAGACGCATGTAAACGCGCTAGCGCCCACTCTGTCACGGTCGTTATGCCTTATTTTGGCTATGCTCGTCAAGATCGTACTGCCGCTCCTCGCGAACCTATTACAGCAAAACTCGTTGCCAACATGCTTGTAAAAGCAGGTGTTGACCGCGTGCTCTCACTTGACTTACACGCTGTTCAGGTACAAGGATTCTTTGATATTCCAGTAGACAACCTCTTTACCGTACCACTATTTGCGGAGCACTATATGGAAAAAGGCTTGTGTGGTGAAGAAGTCGTTATCGTCAGCCCTAAAAATTCTGGTATCAAACGTGCACGCAGTCTCGCTGAATATCTCAACTCTCCAATTGCGATTATCGACTATGCCCAAGACGATTCAAATCGTACAGAAGGCTATATTATCGGAGATGTTGCTGGAAAAACAGCTATCTTGATTGATGATATTTTAAATACCGGTCGTACCTTCGCTGAAGCCGCTCGTATCGTACAAGAGGGGGGAGCCACAGAGATTTATGCCGTTGCTAGCCACGGTCTCTTTGCAGGAACTGCTGCTGAACGTTTGGATCAAGCACCAATTAAAGAAGTTCTTGTGACAGACTCGGTAGCCAGCAAGGAACAGTTGCCAAAAAATATTGCCTTTATCACCGCTAGCGAGTTGATTGCTGACGCGATTATTCGTATCCACGAACGCCGTCCAGTCAGTCCACTCTTTGACTTTACCAATAAAGATGACTAGGAGTTTTCTTCTTTGATTTATCTAGATCATGCGGCAACCACATCCCTCTCTGATGCCGCCCTCCAAACCTTTATGACTATTTCCAAAGAATATTATGGGAATCCCTCGAGTATTCACTGGGCTGGTAGAAAGGCGAATGCGATTCTGCGTCAGGCTAGAGCAGATATTGCTCAAACCTTAGCTACAAAACCAGAATCCATCATCTTTACATCCGGTGGTTCAGAAGCTGATACTTTAGCCATTCAAGGATATGCCCTTGCGAATCAGCATAAGGGAAAGCATCTGATTACAACAGCTATTGAGCACCATGCTGTCCTCCGTACAATGGAGTATCTGGAGCAACGCTTGGGCTTTGAAGTAACCTATATCAAGCCCATTAACCAAGCGATTTCAGCCCAACAGATTAAGGAAGCCCTACGACCAGATACCATCTTGGTCAGTGTCATGTATGCCAACAATGAAACTGGTCTCCTGCTTCCTATTTCAGAGATTGGAGAAATCCTTACCAATCATCAGGCAGTCTTTCATGTTGATGCTGTCCAAGCAATTGGGAAAATCCCGATCTCACCCGAACAGCTAGGCATTGATTTCTTATCCGCCGCTGCCCATAAGTTTCACGGTCCCAAAGGGGTCGGCTTCCTTTATAGTCGCCTGCCTAACTTTGACGCTCTCATTCATGGGGGACGGCAAGAAGAACAGCACCGAGCAGGTACAGAGAACCTAGCAGGAATTGCTGCTATGGCGACGGCCTTGAAAGAGCAAACCGCCCAGCTAGACCAGCACTTCCAAACAGTGCTTGGTTTAAAGACCTATCTGTTAGACCAATTAGCAGCAAGTAATTACTATCTCAATGAGACGGAACCTAGTCTGCCTCATATCGTCAATATCGGGTTTCCAAACCAGCTCAATGAGCAACTTCTTATGCGACTTGATTTGGCTGGAATAGCTGTTTCAAGTGGTTCGGCTTGTACAGCCGGTGTTATTCAAAACAGCCATGTCCTTGAAGCCCTGTATGGCGGCAACTCACGGCGACTAAAAGAATCCATTCGGATTAGCTTTTCACATGAAACGACCAAAGAGGGGATTGATTTCCTCGTCCAACAACTACATGCAATTATCGGAGGCACCTACTAATGGCTTTTACAACATCTGTAACGCTAAAAAATTGTGACTACACCTACTCTATTAGTCCAGCTATAAAAAAATACACCTTGCGCGACAATACATTTGAACAAACCCATGTCGGCAACTATCAGTTGACACGCATGCTCGAAGAAATCCCTAATTCCAACCAAGGATTCCTCCTTAAAATTATCATTAACAAGGACTTGACCGGTTTTAAAATCAATATCACAGATAAATCAGGTCTACACTTGGTTGATATTTTCAAAGCGAATGGGAATGCAGTTATTCAAGAGAAGTTTTATTTCCTCATGGACAGCTTGGTTGACCGTGAGATTTTCACAAAAGAAAGTACAACAGCATGATTGAATTACGTTATCAAGACTCTTACCAACAAATTCGTTCACAAAAGTTCGAAAATTTCGATGCCCTACTCCTTGCTTTCTCGGGTTGTGTGACTATTCCTGATTACCTCAAGGTAATCTCCCTAACCCAAGATGGTCAAGACCTCGGTTATCAAGGTGTGATTGGTGACCTGTACCAGTACTTACAAAGAATAAATCCTAAGAATAGTCAGTAGACAAGGTTGGAGTAGCTGTACGTTAAGAACTCAAAGCACACTCATAGGAAGCCCTATCTGTCATCAGCTAAAGCTGAAATAGGTAGGGCTTTTTGCACAGTGCTTAGCTAGAATTTCGTTGCCAAAGAAGCTAGTGAACTCTTTTGGCTATTATAGTCACTTCTTTGACTGTTTTTTCGTTCGCTTTTATAGCCGTTCAATTTATTTTTAGTACTAGCTCAAACAGTCTGGGGAGAGACTGTTTGAGGTGGGAAATGAAGAAAACGAAGTTTTCGTTAAAAGTCGCAGGTAGTTGTCTAGTTGATAACTAGACAAGTGACAGATAAGAAAAGTGTAACTTTTCTCAATGGTACAGCAAGACGAGTTAACGAAGTAATAAAAATATAAACTAAATGACTATAACGCTCCCCTAGCTTAATACTTCACCCCCCTTTCTTTCATTTTCAGTCTAATCTGTTGCTTTTTTCACAAACTTTTACTAAAATAGAATAAATAATCAAAAGGAGCGAAAGATTGTGAAAAACGAAAAAAAATCTGCTATCCCTCGTGCTACTGCCAAACGTTTATCAATCTATTATCGTGTCTTCAAACGATTTCACGCTGGAAATATTGAAAAGGCTAGTTCAAAAGAAATTGCTGAAGCTATCGGAATTGATTCTGCCACTGTCCGCCGTGACTTCTCCTATTTTGGTGAGTTAGGTCGCCGTGGATTTGGCTATAATGTTAAAAATTTGATGGATTTCTTTGCTGATATTCTAAACGATAATTCTATCACAAATGTGATGTTGATCGGGGTCGGAAATATGGGACGTGCGCTCCTACATTACCGTTTCCACGAACGCAATAAAATGAAAATTGTGATGGCCTTTGAAGCAGATGATCATCCAGCAGTCGGCACTATTGATGAAAGTGTACCAATCTATGCCATTTCAGAGATCGAAGAAAAGATTAAAGAAGCTAAGGCTCAAACCGCAATTTTAACAGTACCAAGTAGCAAGGCGCAAGAAGTCGCCAATATCCTTGTTCAGGCAGGGGTCAAGGGGATTTTGAGCTTCTCACCTGTTAATCTCTCTGTTCCCAAAGATGTAGTCGTTCAATACGTAGATTTGACCAGTGAATTACAAACCCTACTCTACTTTATGAGAAAGGGCTAAGTCAGAAAAGCATTATCGGAATTTCTGACCGTCCATTTGTTGGTTCCAACTCATTTGACAAGCACCTTTTGACCTTGCAAGTCCTAATCCAGCTGATTTTCTTCCCTTAGACTATAATAGCTGGATTGTCCCACAATTAAATGATCTAATAGTATAAGTCCTAGAATATCACAGGACTTTTTTAATGTCTTTGTAAAGAGAATATCATTGCGACTGGGCTGGACACGCCCTGACGGATGATTATGTACAATAATCAGCGAGGTCGCCATATATTTAATCGCATAATGTAGAATCTCCCTAGGCTCTGCAATACTACGATTGACACTGCCGATAAAAATCGTGCGCTGGCTAATAATCTTATTTTGAGTATCCAGATAGATTGCCACCAAATGCTCCTGCTTTTTAGAACCAAATTCTTGGATCATTCTTCTGGCTAACAGCTCACTACCAACAATTTGTTCCTCGACGATCAACTCAGACTGATTGATTCTTCTTCCTAGCTCAATCATGGCCTTAATCTCGATTGCCTTGACCTGACCAATCCCTGTCAACTCCTGCAATTCTGCAATAGATAACTCTTTCAGCATAGCAAGGTTATCAATCCTCGATAATAGATTATTAGACACAACCGAAACAGGTTGTTTTTTGGTGCCCGTACGGATAAAAATCGCCAACAATTCCTGATTACTAAGACGCTCAGCACCTACCTCTAATAATCTTTCTCGTGGCAATAGGCACTCCTCTTTAAATGTAACTTTATACATTTCTTCTCTTCCTCCTTACCTATTTATTCGCAAAACTAATCATAATTGTACTAGATAATGGAGATTTTCTAATTTTTTTCTCTTCGGAACTACTAATACTCGTCAAAAATCAAATTCTGACGTCGTTAACTCGCCTTGCTGAGTAAAAAGCTCCAGTGGAGATTTTTAGCCTGTTCCCTTAAAACAAGAAAGAACAGAGTTCTACCTGCTGTTTCGTTGCCTAGTCAGATTTTGATTTTACAAATTGGGGAGTATAATCAACTTGCCTCATGTCTTAAATCCAGACTAAAAAAACTGATAAAGGGACAGAGCTGTTGTAACTTTAGTTACTTCAACAGTCTAGGAATAGACTGGAGATAGAACGAGTGAAACTCGTGTCAAGTGTGACTCCCTTTAGGGGGATGTAGATGTTGCAGATTATACTAGCTTTACAGATAAAGATGTCCTCGGTTCATCTCTGCTCACTTCGATAGCCTAGATAGCCCTTAAAGATGGGAAATAACACGAATCCTTACAAAAAATAAGCGGTTGAGCCATCTGGCTCAGCCGATTATTATAATTGAACTTGATTATACTTCTGCTCAAAGTGCTTCAAAATATCTTTTGGAGCCTCATTGTAAGGAATACTGCTTTCCAATGTTCCTTTGACAACAGTTCGCATCGTCGCTTCCAAATCTTCACAGGTAACAAGGGTTACCTCTGTCTGTCCTTCAACGTCATCAATAACATAGACACTCTCTGGAGTGAGTGATTGCACGCTAGTGACCACATAGGTGTAGACTGTTTGCTTGTCTGTTAGATAAATCTTCGTCCCCTCTTTCGCTTTTTCAAGCGGTGAGAAGAGAGTTTCACTAGCACCAGCAATTCCGAAGATATGGTGACTGGCAAGCGAATAGTTTCCTTGCCCCATTTCTTGGGTTTCTTTCATTGTTCCTGCACCATACATGAGGGCGACATTCGACAATCCCTTGAAAATAGGAAGATTCACTTTCAAATCTGGAATCGCAATCCCTCCGATTACAGGTAGTTCTTGCGCTTCCCATTGTGCTTTCAGAACAGCCTCTGTTGAGATGGATTCTACCTGATCAAAATCAAAGGTCGTCGTTGCCTGCTTATTTTTCTCAATATCAGCTTCTGTGACCTTGCTCACCTGATAGCGATTACTATTCCAAGCGATAATCATATTGCGAATAGATGTGTTAAAAATTAAGGCGATAGCAATAAGGAGGAGGATAGCCGCGAGGATATTTCTCCAAATGCTACTTGTTTTCTTGTTACTCGAACGTTTACGATTGCTCATAAAATTATTCTTCCTCTACATCTTTAGAATTTGCAGCGTCTACCAAGGCAAAGGTTACGATACTTGCCTCCTCATCCAATCGCATGACTTTCACACCCATAGTCGCCCGACCTGTCTGGGAGATATTCGCTACATTTGTCCGAATGATGACCCCTGTATCTGTAATCACCATGACATCTTCAGCACCCGAAACCGTGGTTAAGCCTGCTAGGTAACCATTCTTTTCTGCCACCTTAACAGTCTTGATACCTTTACCACCACGTCCCTTGGTTGGATACTCTTGGGCAGGTGTGCGTTTTCCAAAGCCATTTTCCGTCAAGACAAGAACCTCTTGCTCATCTGACACAACGGCTGCACCAACAAGGCAGTCCCCTTCACGGAGTTTCATCCCCCGTACACCAGTCGCGATACGTCCCATATTGCGGACATCTGTTTCTGTGAAACGAACGGCATAACCAAATTTAGAGCCCATAATGACATCTGTCTGCCCATCCGTCAAGAAGACATTGATCAATTCATCATCTTCTTTCAAATTGAGGGCCTTCAAACCACTTTGACGAATATTTGCAAATTCAGCAACGCTGGTTCGTTTGACAATTCCTTGGCGGGTGGTAAAGAAGAGATAGTGACCTTCTTCTTGCTCCTTGGTCACATTGATAATAGTCTGAATAGACTCATTATCCTCCAATTTCAAGAGATTGATGACTGGCAGTCCCTTTGCTGTGCGGCCGTATTCAGGAATTTCATACCCTTTCAGACGATAGACCCGTCCCTTATTGGTAAAGAATAAGAGCCTGTCATGCGTGCTGGTCGAAACCAATTCACGGACAAAGTCGTCATCTTTGACCCCTGTTCCTTGAACACCACGTCCACCGCGCTTTTGGGCATGAAATTCATCTTGGGAAAGACGCTTGATATAGCCTTGATTTGATAGAGTAATCAGCACATCTGTTTCTTCAATCAAGTCCTCATCTTCTAGCGATAGCACTTCTCCGACCATCAATTCTGTCCGGCGAGGATCCGCATATTTCCGCTTGATTTCTTCTAATTCATCCTTGATGATTTGGACGACACGTTCAGGCTTAGCCAAAATATCCGCCAAGTCTGCAATCAAGGCTACCAGATCATCATACTCTGACTGAATCTTGTCTCGTTCCAATCCTGTCAAACGGCGCAGACGCATATCCAGAATGGCTTGACTTTGACGCTCTGACAATTCAAAGCGTGTCATCAATTCCGCCTGAGCAATCGCATCAGTTTCACTATTACGAATGACCTTAATCACTTCATCAATATGATCAAGTGCAATCAGCAAGCCTTCTAAAATGTGGGCACGCGCTTCTGCTTTTTCTTTGTCAAACTGCGTTCGGCGGGTCACCACTTCTTTTTGGTGCTCTACATAAGCATCCAAAATTTGACGGACTGACAAGATCTTCGGCACACCGTTTTGGATCGCCAGCATATTAAAGCTAAAGTTAGTTTGAAGCTGGGTTAATTTGAAGAGGTTATTCAAAATGACATTGGCTGACGCATCACGTCTCACCTCAATGACAAAGCGAACCCCCTCACGGTTGGATTCGTCACGAACAGCTGTGATCCCGTCGATGCGCTTTTCCTGCACCAAGCGAACAATATGCTCATGAACCTTGGTCTTATTAACCATGTAAGGAAATTCAGTAACAACGATCCGTTCACGACCATTTCCATACTCTTCGATTTCTGTCCGAGAGCGTAGGACGATTGATCCTTTTCCTGTTTCATAAGCACGGTGAATACCGGATCTTCCCATGACAAGAGCGCCTGTTGGAAAGTCAGGTCCGGGCAAGACTTCCATAATGTCACGGGTGGTCGCTTCTGGATTATCGATAATCAAATTCACCGCTTCAATTGTTTCACCGAGATTGTGAGGTGGAATATTTGTCGCCATCCCTACGGCAATCCCCGTAGTCCCATTGACGAGAAGATTTGGAAAGCGGGCTGGCAGAACTTCTGGCTCACGCTCGCTGGCGTCATAGTTATCTGCAAAATTGACGGTATTCTTGTTAATATCCCGCAGCATTTCAAGGGCAATTTTGGTCATACGGGCCTCGGTATAACGCTGGGCAGCCGCTCCGTCTCCGTCCATTGACCCAAAGTTTCCATGACCATCTACTAGCATGTAGCGGTAGCTCCACCATTGAGCCATCCGTACCATAGCCTCATAAATCGCACTATCACCGTGCGGATGGTATTTACCCATAACATCCCCCGTAATACGGGCTGATTTCTTATGCGGTTTATCTGGCGTAATGCCCAATTCATTCATTCCATACAGAATACGACGATGAACGGGTTTTAGACCATCTCGTACATCAGGAAGCGCCCGAGCTACGATAACACTCATTGCATAGTCAATGAAACTGGTCTTCATTTCGCTGGTCAGATTTACATCTACCAAATGTTTATCATGCATTAAATCTGTCTCTTTTCTCTAGAAAGTATCTACTATATTATAACATATTGTGAAGAAATTTTCTTGTCGAGAAGCCATAATGTAAACATTTTCAAAGTAGCTTTCACAAGTGACAAAGTACCTAAAAAATGCTAGAATGATAAATGGTCGGGACGCTCGTCCCTAAATAAAACTAAGGAGATGTTTAGAACATGACTGCAACTAAACAACATAAAAAAGTTATCCTTGTCGGTGATGGTGCCGTAGGTTCTGCTTATGCTTATGCACTTGTCAACCAAGGAATTGGTCAAGAATTAGGTATCGTTGATATCAACAAAGATCGTACCCAAGGTGATGCAGAAGATTTGAGCCACGCTCTTGCATTCACTTCACCTAAAAAAATCTATTCAGCTGAATATTCTGATGCACACGATGCAGATCTTGTGGTTTTGACAGCAGGTTTGCCACAAAAACCAGGTGAAACTCGCCTTCAATTGATCGAGAAAAACCTTCGTATTAACCAACAAATCGTCAGTGAAATTGTTGCCTCTGGCTTCAACGGTATTTTCCTTGTCGCAGCTAACCCAGTTGACATCCTTACTTACTCAACTTGGAAATTCTCTGGCTTCCCTAAAGAGCGTGTCATCGGTTCTGGTACTTCTCTTGACTCTGCTCGCTTCCGTCAAGCACTTGCTGAAAATATCGGTATTGATGCACGTTCAGTTCACGCCTACATCATGGGTGAGCACGGTGATTCAGAGTTTGCCGTATGGTCACATGCAAACGTTGCAGGTGTTAAGTTAGAGCGTTGGTTGCAAGACAACCGTGATATTGATGAGCAAGGACTTGTAGACTTGTTTGTATCTGTTCGTGATGCTGCTTACTCTATCATCAACAAAAAAGGTGCAACCTACTATGGTATCGGTGCTGCACTTGCTCGTATCACAAAGGCTATCTTTGATGATGAGAACGCTGTGCTTCCACTTTCTGTTTACCAAGCAGGTCAATACGAGGGCGTTGAAGATGTCTTTATCGGACAACCAGCGATTATCGGTGCACACGGTATTGTACGTCCTGTCAACATCCCATTGAGCGACGCGGAATTGCAAAAAATGCAAGCCTCTGCTAGACAATTAAAAGAAATCATGGATGATGCCTTTGCAAATCCAGAGATTGCAGCTTCAATCAAAAACTAATCTAAAAACCTTGCTAAGCAAGGTTTTTTTAGTTCTGTTAGAGACTTGCATTCAGCGGTAGGTCTGAATGAGCCTGACCCCTAGTCTCTAGTCGAATAAATGAGCTGTATAGTCTTTTAGTTTACTTTTATTACTAAAGGACTATAAGACAGGAAATTGTGACATAGACAGTACTCGACTACGGCAAGTCAAAAGTAAGGCTCTATCAAAGCTCATTCAAATAACCATCGTTCTTGGCGCGTGGTTGGTGGATCTAATAGACTGATTTCATCTGCTTTATAGCCCTCCACTTGCTCACTTAAAACCATACAAAAGTGGGAGTAAAATGGTCTAACCCAGACTGTTTCACTCCCACTTCCATTTTTTTATTTTGATTTGATATAGTTGATACCATCTGCTTTCGGTGCAACGGCTTTTCCGAAGAAGGCTGCAAGCGCTACTACTGTAATCAAGTAAGGGGCGATCTGTAAGTATACAGTCGGTACTTGAGAAAGGCCTGGAAGCTGCGCTCCAATAACTGCCAAACTTTGAGACAAGCCGAAAAATAGACTAGCTAGCATGGCACCCAGTGGATTCCATTTACCGAAAATCACAGCTGCTAAGGCAATGAAGCCAGAACCGACAATGGTCGTTGCTGAAAAGTTGATATTAACGGTTTGGGCACTTACAGCACCCCCAACTCCACCGAGGAAGCCTGCAATCAGGACACCGGCATAGCGCATAGCATATACGTTAATTCCCAAGGTATCTGCTGCCTGTGGATGCTCACCAACTGAACGAAGACGCAAACCAAATTTAGTCTTATAGAGGATAAACCAAGATAAGAAAGCCATAGCAATGGCTACATAGCCCATTAAACTGGTGTTTTTAAAGAATAAATCACCGACTACTGGAATTTTTTCTAGTAATGGGAATGAAAACTTACCAAATGATTGTGGAATGCTATCTGTCTGCCCTTTGTGGTAAAGAACCTTAATGAGAAAGACGGATAAGGCTGGCGCTAGTAAGTTGAGCACCGTTCCTGACACGACATGGTCTGCACGGAAGTTGATCGTTGCGACTGCGTGGATAATAGAAAATACTAATCCTGCTACTCCTCCGACCAAGACAGCTAAAAGTGGAGTTGTCTTACCAAAGATGCTTGCAAATTCAATATTGAATACAACACCAGCAAAAGCACCGATCACCATGATTCCTTCTAGTCCCACATTGACAATACCTGCTCGTTCAGAGAACACGCCTCCAAGACTGGTAAAAATAAGAGGGGCAGAGTAAATCAACATTTGCGAAACAAGCAGCGTTAAGATTGTCAGATTCATACCTAGTTCGCTCCTTTCGCTTTTTTTCTACGTTTCAATAATTGTTCAAAGATGAATTTAACACCGACAAAGAAGATGATAGAGGCAGTCACCACGTTGATCAATTCAGGTGGAATCTGCGCTTTCACCATACCAGGCGCTCCGATTGACAAGGTACCAAATAGGAAGGCAGCAAACGGAATTCCAAGCGGCGAATTAGAGGCTAGGAGGGCTACGGACATACCATTGAAACCAATATCCAGATTTCCACCTTGGGTATAGACATTTTGGAAGGTTCCAAGTCCCTGAATGGCACCACCGATACCTGCTAAGGCACCAGAGATAATCATGGAGAGAATAATCGTCCGTTTAGCAGACATCCCTGCATAATCAGAAGCTGTCGGATTAAGACCAACAGAGCGAATCTCAAAACCAAGGGTTGTCTTTGTCAATAAGAACCAGATAACAAGCACAGCAACCACAGCAAAGAAGATACCAATATTTATCCGAGAATTTTCAGTCGCACTCGTCAGCCAATCCAATCGGTAGGAAGCATTGGCAGAGATATTGATACTCGAGTCCTTATTCTTCATCAAATCAGTTGCAAAAACATTGCGGATAATATAGTTGCTGGTATAGAGCAAGATATAGTTCATCATGATGGTCACGATTACCTCGCTCGTTCCGAGATAGGCACGTAAGATCCCCGGAATTGCTCCGGCAAGACCTCCGGCAATCATTGCGACTAAAATCGTTGCCAAGATTAGCACGGGACGTGGTAGATCTGGGTTTGCTAGGGCAAACCATCCCGCAAATACCCAACCGACAAGCGCTTGACCTGAAAGCCCAACGTTAAAGAAGCCTGCGCGACTTGCTACTGCAAATCCTAGAGCCGTAAATATGAGCGGAGCCATAGCTGCAAAAATTTCTCCGATAGATTTTACAGAGCCAAAGGCTGAATAAAATAATTGATCGTAGCCTGCAATAGGGTCATAGCCAAATACAAGCATGATGATGGCTCCTAGGACCAAGCCTGACAGAACCGCAAGTAGGGGGAGAGTTATATTTTGTAACTTTTTAGGCATTTGCTTCCTCCTTTTCCAGCCTTCCTCCAGCCATTAAGAATCCCAATTCCTGTTTATTGGTCTTGGCAGGATCAACAATCCCATGAATAACACCGTCATGAATGACTGCAATACGGTCAGACACATCTAAAATTTCATCCAATTCAAAGCTGACCACCAGTACCGCTTTTCCTTTATCACGCTCTGCAATGAGGCGTTTACGGATATATTCAATCGCCCCAACATCAAGACCGCGTGTCGGTTGGCTGACAATCAACAAATCAGGATTTCGGTCGATTTCCCGCGCGATAATCGCTTTTTGCTGGTTTCCCCCTGAAAGTGCCTTGACGGCTACCAGTTCACTAGCACCCCGAACGTCAAATTCTGCCATGAGTTCACGGGCTTTTTTGTTAATGGTATCATAGTTCAGGATACCGTTTTTAGAAATTGGCTCCTTGTAGTAGGTCTGCAAGGCAATATTTTCAGCCACTGTCATCTGCAAGACCAGACCATCACGGTGACGATCCTCTGGCACATGGCTAACCTTCATCTCTGTTATCTTCCGAGGTGTTTTTCCGACTACTTCTGTGCCCTTAATAAAAATTTGACCAGATTTTACCTTACGAAGCCCTGTAATGGCTTGAATAAGCTCGCTCTGACCGTTGCCATCAATCCCTGCAATACCAACAACTTCTCCTGCACGGACATCAAGTGATAAGCCTTTAACAGCAGGAATCCCGCGATTTTCATGAACGACTAAGTCTTTAATCGATAGAATGACTTCTTTAGGATCAGCAGCAACTTTTTCCGTCTTAAAGGATACGGAACGCCCGACCATCCACTCTGCTAGGTCTTCGTTGCTCGCACCAGCGACTTCGACAGTTTCAATTGATTTTCCGCGACGGATAACGGTTACGCTATCCGCAACCGCGCGAATTTCATCTAGTTTGTGAGTAATCAGAATGATCGATTTTCCTTCTTGCACCAGAGTTTTCATAATTTTTAGAAGCTCTGTAATTTCTGCCGGCGTCAAAACAGCTGTCGGCTCATCAAAAATCAATAAATCTGCTCCACGATAGAGGGTTTTAAGAATCTCTACCCGTTGCTGTGCCCCGACTGAAATATCTGCGACTTTAGCGGTCGGATCTACCTCCAGACCATATCTAGCTGATAATTCTTTAATATCTTGGATAGCCTTTTTAAGGTCTATCACGCCAGCCTTGGTTGTTTCACTTCCTAAAATAATATTTTCGGCGACTGTAAAAGCATCCACAAGCATGAAATGCTGGTGAACCATCCCAATTCCTAAATGCGCAGCCTTAGATGGGGAATCGATTGTCACAACTTGACCATTTATAGCAATTTCTCCACTTGTCGGCTCTAAAAGACCCGCAAGCATGTTCATCAATGTCGACTTACCTGCACCATTTTCTCCTAAAAGGGCATGAATTTCTCCACGTCTGACATTTAAATTGATATGATCATTTGCGACAAAATCACCAAAAATCTTTGTGATTTCTCGCATTTCAATGACATAATCTTTTGTCATAATCTCTTTTCCTTTCGGATTATATTTTGTCAGTAAAACCTACCAAAACAAGGCTTGATAAGCTTTAATGAAATTATATAATCTCAACTCCTAAAACGGCGACCGAGTCAGGTCGCCGTTTCGGATTGGGCACTATTCTATTTTTTCTTAGGCGCTTCTGGAACTTCTACTTTTTTATCCAAGATGTCCTTCTTAGCAGCTGCTACTGCTTCTGAAGCTTCGCTTGAAAGATTGGTTTCAGCCAAGTCTACCCCTTTATCTGCAAGTGAGAATGTGATGATATCACCACCAGGAAACTCACCTTTAAGAGCTTTTGCAGCAAGGTCTTTGACAGAAGTACCTACTTCTTTAAGAGTAGATGCCAATACGAAGTTTGACTCTTTCCCATCTTTAGAAGTATATTTACCTTCTGCTGATTGGTCACGGTCTACACCAATGATCCAAACCTTGTCTGCCTCATTACGTGTTTCATTTTCTGCTTTCGCTGCGGCAAAGACACCGTTACCTGTACCACCTGATGCGTGGAAAATCACATCTGCACCAGCAGCATATTGAGCAGCAGCCAATGTTTGACCTTTGGCTGAATCAGCAAATGAACCTGCATAGTCAACAGTTACTTTGATATCTTTATTAACAGATTTCACACCTGCTACGAATCCTGCTTCAAAGCGGTCAATGATAACAGATTCCATACCACCGATAAATCCTACATGGTTTGTTTTTGTTGATTTAGCAGCAGCTACACCAGCAAGGTAAGATGCTTCATGGTCTGCAAAGCCAACGCTCGCTACGTTCTTATGGTCTTTGACAACACTATCAACAATCACATAGTTTGTGTCAGGATTGTTCGGTGCTACTTCAGCAATCGCGTTTTCCAAGGCAAAACCGATACCGAATACAAGGTTGTAACCACCTGAAACTGCTGAATCAAGGTTTGTTACGTAATCAGATTCACTACCTGATTGGAAGTAGGTGTAGCCCTCATCTTTTTTAAGACCGTTTTCTTCTCCCCATGCTGTCAAACCTTCCCAAGCTGACTGGTTAAATGAACGGTCGTCAACACCACCAACGTCCGTAACAATTGCTGCTTTTACTCCTGTGGCATCACTCGAGCTTGAATCGTTCTTAGCTGCGCGGTTGCCACAAGCAGCAAGTGATACAGTTGCAAGAGTTACAACACCTAAACCAATAAGTTTTTTGTTCATTTCTGAACCCTCCTAAAAATTCTTTGTGCAACCTTCGTTGCAAAATGGAAATGATACAGTCAAACGACTGTCTTACAGACGATACTCTTGAAACTTCAAGGGATACTTTTAAGGTATCTTGTGAACGGGAGACATCAGCCTAGTTGTCATTGTAGGATGACAGCTGCGTTCCCATCTATTTGACCTTTCTTGAGTATTAGTTTAAGTCTGTAAAAGAATACGGAAGTAATTCCCCGACTGTCATCTCGACTGTCGATTTATCTTTAGCAACTAATGTTACTCTTAAATCTTCTTCAAAAAATTCTGCCATCACTTGGCGACATGCCCCGCATGGTGAAACGGGCTTTGCTGTTTCACCATAAACAATGAGCTCTGAAAACTCCAAAACACCTTCTGAAACAGCCTTAAAAATCGCTGTCCGCTCCCCACAATTGGTCAAACCAAAGCTAGCATTTTCAATATTAACACCTGTAAAGACCTGACCGTCCTTTGCGACTAAGACAGCTCCGATAGGAAAGTGGGAATAGGGAACATAGGCTTTTTTACTAACTTCAATGGATAAATCAATTAAATCAGTAGTCGCCATTCGCCTTTTCTCCTTTCATAATCGCCACCCCAGAAGAAGCTCCGATACGAGTTGCACCTGCTTCAATAAAGGCTTTCGCATCTTCGTACGAACGAGCACCACCAGATGCTTTCACTCCCATATCTGATCCAACTGCTTTTCTCATCAAGGCGACATCTGCTACCGTAGCACCTCCAGTGGAGAAGCCCGTAGAAGTCTTGACAAAATCAGCACCTGCTTCTTGTGAGAGTTGACAGGCTTTCACTTTTTCTTCGTCTGTCAACAGGCAGGTTTCAATGATAACTTTGACCAGTTGATCACCGCTTGCTTCGACAACTGCCTGAATATCCTTTAAAACTGTCTCGTAGTCTTGCGATTTAAGGGCGCCGATATTGATGACCATATCGATCTCATCTGCTCCATTCGCAATAGCATCTTTGGTTTCAAAGGCTTTGACGGCTGGTGTATTTGCTCCTAGAGGGAAGCCGATAACCGTACAAACTTTCACATCTGTGTCCTTCAATTCTTGGGCTGAAAGGGCTACCCATGTTGGATTGACGCAGACGCTCGCAAAGTCATATTCTTTTGCTTCGGCAATAATAGCCAAGACTTGTTCTTTCGTAGCATTGGGTTTCAATAGTGTGTGATCAATATATTTATTTACTTTCATCTTTTTCTCCGTACATTATGAAACAATTTCGATAATTTCTTTCGTCTTTACACTTACATCTCCTATTTTAACATTTTTTTGGAAATTTGCGAGCATCTTTTCTGAAATATTTTCATTTGTAAAAATTGTTGCGACTTTTTGACCTGCTTCAACGGCTTCTCCGACTTTCTTATGGAAGACAATTCCTGTCTCATAATCAAGTGAATCCGTCTTGACAGCCCGTCCTGCGCCCAGCTTCATGGCAAACAAGCCAAATTCCAAAGCTGGTAGGGCTGTAATATAGCCACTTTCCTGAGCCACTACCGGTATCTGGTGAGAGGTACGAACGGGGCGATGCAAATCTTCTAGATCGCCTCCCTGCGCAACTACCATTTCTTCAAATTTTTGAAGGGCTGAACCATCCAATAGGTGCGCTCGGACTTCTTCTACTGTCTTTTTGACATCTGCAAGCCCCAGCATGATGTGTGCCAGTTCACAAATAAATTCCGTCACATCTTCGCGACCCCTGCCTTGTAAAATATCCAAGGCTTCCAGAATCTCCAGACGGTTTCCGATACTCGTTCCAACTGGTTGTGACATGTCGGTAATCACGGCAACTGTTTTTCTGCCGACCGCTTTTCCTAGTTCAACCATGGTCTGTGCCAGTTGACGCGCGTCCTCAATGTTTTTCATAAAGGCACCCTCACCAACGGTGACATCTAGTAAAATCGCATCGGCTCCTGCCGCGATTTTCTTAGACATGACTGAACTTGCAATCAAGGGAATAATATCAACCGTTGCAGTTACATCACGAAGAGCGTAGAGCAGTTTGTCCGCCTTGACCATATTGTCAGACTGACCGATAACCGCGACACCAATCTCCTGTACCTGCTTGATAAACTGTTCTTGCGTCACTTCAATCTGGTAACCTTTAATGGATTCTAGCTTATCGAGCGTTCCACCAGTATGCCCTAAGCCACGACCGCTCATCTTGGCAACTGGGACACCAAAGCTCGCAACTAAGGGTGCCAAAATCAAGGTCACTTTATCACCGACACCTCCTGTGGAGTGCTTATCTACCTTGATCCCTGAAATTGCCGAAAGATCAATTTCTTCACCGCTCGCTACCATTGCCATGGTCAGATCAGAGATTTCCCTCGTAGACATCCCCCTGAAATAAATCGCCATCGCAAAGGCTGCCATCTGATAGTCTGGCACACTTCCTGCGGCATAGCCGCTAATCAGCCAGTTTAGTTCATCTGTCGTGAGTTCATGTCCATCCCGCTTTTTCTGAATTAAGTCGACTGTCCTCATTCTTTCACACTTTCTAAAATATAGTATCCCTTATCTTTTTTTAAGATAGTACAGTTTCCGAAAACCTCTTCCATTTTGGCTTTCGCGCTCGGAGCACCTTGCTTTTTCTGGATCACAATGGTCAGGCGTCCCGAAACCACCAAATAGTCATAGGCACCTTGAATAATCTCATGGACAACAGCCTTCCCTGCTCGAATTGGTGGATTGGAAATCACATAGTCAAAGGTTCCCGATACTTCGTCATACAGATTGGAGTGGAAAATAGATGCTTGAACCTTATTTTTATCAGCATTTTGAAGTGCTAAGTCAACTGCCCGATTGTTAATATCAACCATGGTTGGCAAAACGCCAAAAACCTTCCCTAAAGTCAAACCAAGTGGGCCATATCCACAGCCCACATCTAATAATCTTTTTCCCTTGTCCAAATCAACTGTATTTAAAAGCACTTGGCTACCGTAGTCTACCATCTTCTTGCTGAACACTCCTGCATCCGTTAAAAAGAACATCTCTTGACCGAGCAGAGTGACACATAGCTCATGAAGATCATGAGCTACACTAGGATTTTGTTCGTAATACATATTTGTCATAGATTTATTATACCATTTAATAAAAACGTTTACAAGAAATTACCTTTTCTCTCACAATCATTTTACACTTGTAAAAAATCATGCTACAATGAGGCTATGAAGAATGAATTGATCAATTTTGAAAAAATTAGTCGCCAAACCTGGCAGCAATTACACCGGAATACAACGGTTCCCTTGACACAGGAAGAGTTAAATTCTATCAAAAGTTTTAATGACACCATCAGCCTCCAAGATGTCCTTGACATCTACCTCCCACTCATCAATCTGATTCGGATTTATAAGAAGGCAAGCGAGGACCTCTCCTTCTCCAAAAGTCTTTTCCTACAAAAGAAAATCAAGACCCAGCCCTTTATTATTGGGATTTCGGGAAGTGTGGCAGTTGGAAAGTCAACTACCAGTCGCCTCTTGCAGATTTTACTAACACGAACCTTTAAGCATGCCAAGGTCGAAATGGTTACAACTGACGGCTTTCTCTATCCGAATACAGTATTAAAAGAAAAACATCTCCTTGATAGAAAAGGTTTCCCTGAATCCTATAACATGGAACTGCTTCTGGATTTTTTAAATACCGTTGAAAATGGGGACGACTACCAAATTCCAGTCTATTCCCATGAAATCTATGATATTTTACCAGATCAATACCAGACCATCTCTGCCCCCGATTTCCTCATTGTGGAGGGGATCAACGTCTTTCAGAATCCTCAAAATCAACACCTCTATGTCAGTGACTATTTTGACTTGGCTATCTATGTGGATGCCGCAGTTGAGAATATCGAAGCCTGGTATCTGGAGCGTTTCAAGAAATTGCTGAAACTAGCAGAGAGCAATCCGAGCAACTACTACCACCGGTTTTTAGACATGTCCGGGGAAGAGATAACGACCTTTGCCCATAGCGTTTGGGAAAGGATCAATCTGGTCAACCTGAAAGACTATATCGAGCCGACCCGACATCGGGCAGATATCATTCTTCATAAGGCAAAGAATCATGAAATTGATGAAATTTACTTGAAAAAATAAATTCTTCTTGTCAAAATCTATTTTTTCAGATATAATAGTATAGTTAGTACAGAAAAGGTGGAGGTGAAACCATTGGCAAACATTAAGTCAGCGATCAAACGTGCTGAATTGAACGTAAAACAAAACGCAAAGAACTCAGCTCAAAAATCAGCTATGCGTACTGCTATCAAAGCATTTGAAGCAAATCCTTCTGAGGAGCTTTTCCGCGCTGCTAGCTCAGCTATCGACAAAGCAGAAACAAAAGGTTTGATTCACAAAAACAAAGCGAGCCGCGACAAAGCACGTCTTGCATCAAAACTTGCTTAATAAAAAGAGCCTTTGGGCTTCTTTTTTTGTCCAAAATAAGAAAGGAATTGTATGAAGATCGCCATTATCGGTTACAGTGCTTCGGGCAAGTCAACTCTTGCAGCATATTTGAGCAAACATTACCAAATTCCCTGCCTGCACCTCGATAAACTCCGCTTTCTCCCCCATTGGCAGGAACGACCAGATGACGAAGTGCGCCAAGAACTCCAAACATTTTTGGCAAAAGAATCATGGATTATTGATGGAAATTACACTTCTTTCTGTTATAGTCGTTCTACTTTAAAATACATTATTTAGATACTCTCCTACCGAGTTGTAGATTGTCTGAATAGGATTTTTTTAAAGAGAAACGACTATATCAAGAACGAGTAGAGAAGGCAGATCAAATTATCTTACTGGCTTTTTCACGCTGGAATTGCCTATACCGCGCTTTTAAGCGCTATACTAGATATGCGGGGAAAGTCAGAGAAAGTATGGCAGAAGGCTGTACCGAAAAACTGGACTGGGCATTCATCCTCTGGATTCTAAAAGACAGTCGTTCTCCAAAAGCGCAGAGCCGTAGCCGTTATCAAGCAATCTGCAAAACCTATGTTGATAAGGTAAAGATTCTGCGCAATCAAAAAGAATTGGATCAGTATCTGGAGAACATTAAAGGCTGATATAGTCATTTCCTTTATCTTTTATAGTCGCTCAGTTACTGAACTCAGACCACAACTCGCTGACAAAGGAGCCTTGTCGCCTCCTATCTTAAAGCATTTCAGAGGTTCAATGATAGTCAAATAAATTACCTTTCAGATAAGGAACTGAAACGACTAACTATGCAAAGCTCATTCAAATGACGATATTGAGCAGCAATAGCTGAAATCAAGCATACAAAAAGGCTTAGATCCAATCCTTGGGAATATGGATATAAGCCTTTTATGTTTTGGGGATTATCCCCTCTTTACTATTTCATTGCGCCAACTTGTTTACCGGCAATTCGACCATAGGTAATAATATCGGTAATCGCATTACCACCAAGACGGTTTTTACCTTGGATCACTCCTGTCAATTCGCCCGCTGCATAAAGTCCAGGAATAGCTTTTCCACTTTCATCTAATACTTCTGTCTTTTCGTTAATGACAAGTCCACCCATAGTGTGGTGTACAGATGGGGCTGCTTTTTCGATATAGTATGGACCTTTTTCAAGTGAAACAAGACCTGCCCGATGGTGGAAATCTTTATCTTCACCATCTTTGGCATAGGCGTTGACCTTAGCAATTGTGTCTTTCAATGTATCAACATCAATATCGAAGAACTTGGCTGCTTCTTCAATCGTATCTGCCTTGACCAATAGCTTTTCACGGATTAATTCGTCATATTCAGCCTTATGCGCTTCTTTGGTCTTAGAAATGGCATCAATGTCATCATTCCAGATTTGATAAGCATAGCCACCTGTTTGAGCAAGGATTGCTTTAGAGATGACATCGCGACGCTCCAACTCTTCTACGAAGCGTTTTCCTTCTTGGTTGACCAAGATCGCACCGTCAAAGCGGGTATCTGCCAACAAGGAAATCATACCTGTTTTTGGATTGGCGATTGGGTAGGTTTGGATGCTTTCCATATTGGTAAGTGCTGCACCTACTTCTTGTGCCATCACAATTCCGTCTCCTGTTGTACCAACAGAGTCAGTAGAATGATAGCGCTCATCATATTCTTTATTGTATTGTTTACGCATTTCAATGTTTGAGCCAAATCCGCCTGTTGTCAAAATAACGGCATCCTTAGCATTGAATGTCACTTCGCGCTTGTCTTTATCTGTTGCAGTAACACCAACGATTTTTCCACTGTCATCTTTGATCAACTTTTCAGCTTTCACATTCAAGAAGACTGGAATTTTCAACTCATCAGTTTTCATTTTCAATTTAGAAATCAGCTCAGCACCTGTATGTCCGACTGGGATTAGGGCGCGTTTGTAGCTATGACCACCAAATTGGAATAATTGATCTGGTAGAAATTCAACCTTGATCTCATCGCGAAGCCATTCAGCTGATTCCAAGGCTTTTTCAGCCATCAAGCGAACCATCTTCGGATCACCGACATTGTCGCCACCTTTCATAGTGTCTTGGTAGTAAATGTCTACGGAATCACCCTCAATGCCTAATTTCTTTTGAACCCAGTTCCCCGGTGCGTTCATTTCACCACCAGAAAGGAGTGTATTTCCTCCGATTGCAGGAAGTTTTTCGAGGATCGCAACTTTCTTACCAGCTTCTGCTGCTTCAATCGCTGCACTAAATCCTGCTCCTCCTGAACCGACAACAACGACATCAAAGTCTTGCTCTGCTGGGATTTGGTCTTTTTCTTTGGCTTGTTTTGACTTTTTAGCCGCTACAAGGGTAATGCCTGACTTTTCAACGGCATCTTTGACAGCATTGAGATAGCCCTCACTCGTTGCAGATGCACCAGATACTGCTTCAACATCTGCTGAATTTTGCGCAATGATCATGTCTTGCAATTCTTCGTAAACGGGTTCAGACAAGACCTTATTTTCATCTTGTTCTAGAACATCAATCTTAGTGATGGCACCGTCTGTGATTGTGACAGCAACCTTAATCTCACCGTGCTTCCCGCTACCAACACCTTCAAAGGTTCCGCTTTTTTTCGCAGCAGAACAGCCAAACATTAGCAATACTGCAACAAAGCTGAGCAGTATAACCTTCAAACTTCTTCTCATTTTTATCTCCTTTTCTTCTATCGCTTGCACGATAGATATGAAATAATGTGTGCTTTAAATCACAAACCTATTTTAGCACAAAAATAAAATAATGCAACCGTTATCATAGATTTTTTGTAATTATGAGGAAAGTCAGAAAATTCCTATTTTTCAGTCTGGATATTCGTAAAAAATAAGTGCATATATGCTCAAGAGGGAAGCTACTTCTCCTCACTTTAAAGAGGTTGGGATTTTTATCCCAACCTCTTATGTTTGCTGCTATTCGTAGAAACCCTACTGCATTTTGCGATACTTGCTAGCATGGCGCCAATAGCGTCTCGAACACAGGTAGCTACAAAACTTGGTTCGTTTATCTAAAACGCCTGCTACGGTAATGACTGTTTGGCTACACTGTTTACAAGTAAAGCGTCGCTGTCCATAGTAATTGATAAGCAATCGTTTTTTCATTTAGAATACCTCTCTATTCTAAAGTTTGAAAAGATTCTCTAGCCAATAGATATGTCATTTTAGCTCATACCTATTCTTCTTCTTTTCGACCTTTACTCATCAACCAGAATAAGGATGTTCCCAAGACTGTAAGTAGACCTGCCACTTGAGTTCCTGCGACACTGCTTTCACCAGTGTTTGGTAGTTGAGCTTGTTTTCTGATTTGGTCTTGTCCTGCTAGAGATACTGGTTTCACTTCTCCTGCTTGAGGGGCTGGAGTGTTCTTGCCTCTAACGATATAGGCTCCATCAATCTCAAAGCCAGAACCATCTGGGAAGATGACTGCTAGACTGCCCTTGTCTGAAACAAAGATTTTCGTACCAGCAGGTAGCTGTGGATTTGCTTTCTCAAAGGCTTCTTTGACCTGTTCTTTCTCCTGATCGGTAAGTTGGTTGACATTGCCAACTTCCGTCACAGATGGTAACTGCGGTTGATAGACCATGCTGTCCTTTTGCTTAACTGGAACTTCAATTATATCGGTTGTGCCGTCTGGATAAGTCACCGTCACTTGGACAACTGGGTTGTCTGGAGTACCGGACACTTTATCCGCTGGAGTAACAACTGTTCCTTGTGGTAAGTTGCTGGTATCCACTTTATCTGTAACAACTGCCTTATCCGCGTCACTCAATGGACTTTCTGGTGTATCTGAACCATCAATCAAGGCTTTACCTGCAGAGATTTCTGGTGTGCCGTCCGCATCTGGTTTGACCGTTGGCTCATTGCTTGCACTGTCTTTCTGCTTCACAGGGATATTCACTGTATCGGTTGTGCCATCTGGGTAGGTTACCGTTACTTCAACGACTGGGTTGTCTGGTGTACCTGTTACCTTATCAGCTAGGGTTACAGTAGTTCCATCTGGTAGCTTGCTAGTGTCTACCTTGTCCTTAACCGCTTCTTTATCCGCGTCAGTCAATGGGCTGTTTGGCTTATCTGAACCATCAATCAAGGCTTTACCTGCAGAGATTTCTGGTGTGCCGTCCGCATCTGGTTTGACCGTTGGCTCATTGCTTGCACTGTCTTTCTGCTTCACAGGGATATTCACTGTATCGGTTGTGCCATCTGGGTAGGTTACCGTTACTTCAACGACTGGGTTGTCTGGTGTACCGCTTACCTTATCTGCTGGAGTAACTATTGTACCCTCTGGTAAGTTGCTAGTATCCACTTTGTCTGCAACAACTGCCTTATCTGTGTCACTCAATGGGCTTTCTGGGGTGTCTGAACCGTCAATCAAGGCTTTGCCCGCGGAAATAGCTGGTGTGTTTGCCTCATCTGGTTTAACCGCTGGCTCATTGCTTGCGCTGTCCTTTTGCTTAACAGGAACTTCGATTGTGTCAGTGGTGCCGTCTGGATAGGTTACGGTCACTTCAACAACTGGATTAGCCTCTGTTCCTGTAACTTTATCAGCTGGAGTAACAACTGTTCCTTCTGGTAAGTTGTTAGTGTCTACCTTGTCTTTTACAGCTTCTTGGTCAGCTGGACTTAGTGGACTTTCTGGTGTATCGGAACCGTCAATGAGAACTTTACCTGCAGAGATTTCTGGGGTGCCATCCGCATCTGGTTTGACCGTTGGCTCATTGCTTGCGCTGTCCTTTTGCTTAACAGGAACTGCAATTGTATCAGTGGTGCCGTCTGGATAGGTAACTGTTACTTCAACAACTGGATTTTCTGGAGTTCCGCTTACCTTATCGGCTGGAGTTACAGTTGTACCCGCTGGCAGGTTGCTAGTGTCCACCTTGTCCTTAACCGCTTCTTTATCCGCGTCAGTCAATGGGCTGTTTGGCTTACCTGAACCGTCAATCAAGGCTTTACCTGCAGAGATTTCTGGTGTGCCGTCCGCATCTGGTTTGACCGTTGGCTCATTGCTTGCACTGTCTTTCTGCTTCACAGGGATATTCACTGTATCGGTTGTGCCATCTGGGTAGGTTACAGTTACTTCAACGGCTGGGTTGTCTGGTGTACCTGTTACCTTATCAGCTGGGGTTACAGTAGTTCCATCTGGTAGCTTGCTAGTGTCTACCTTGTCCTTAACCGCTTCTTTATCCGCGTCAGTCAATGGGCTGTTTGGCTTATCTGAACCATCAATCAAGGCTTTGCCTGCAGAAATAGCTGGTGTGTTTGGCTCGTCAGCTTTGACACTTGGCTCATTGCTTGCACTGTCTTTCTGCTTCACAGGGATATTCACTGTATCGGTTGTGCCATCTGGATAGGTGACAGTTACTTCAACAACTGGATTTTCTGGTGTTCCGCTTACCTTATCAGCTGGGGTTACAGTAGTACCCGCTGGCAAGTTGCTAGTGTCCACCTTATCCTTAACCGCTTCTTGGTCAGCTGGACTTAGTGGACTTTCTGGTACATCTGAACCGTCAATCAAGGCTTTGCCTGCGGAAACAGTTGGAGTATTTGCCTCATCTGGTTTAACCGTTGGCTCATTGGTGGCGCTGTCCTTTTGCTTAACAGGGACTTCAATTGTGTCAGTAGTGCCGTCTGGGTAGGTGACAGTTACTTCAACAATTGGATTTTCTGGTGTTCCTGTTACCTTATCAGCTGGGGTTACTGTTGTACCCGCTGGCAAGTTGCTGGTATCCACCTTATCCTTAACAGTTTCTTGGTCGGCTGGACTTAGCGGACTTTCTGGAGTGTCAGAACCGTCAATCAAGGCTTTACCTGCAGAAACTGCTGGTGTGTTTGCCCCATCTGGTTTAACCGTTGGCTCATTAGTTGCGCTATCCTTTTGCTTAACTGGAACTGCAATTGTATCAGTGGTGCCGTCTGGATAAGTAACTGTTACGGAAACTACTGGACTGTCCTCCGTGCCTGATACCTTATCAGCTGGAGTTAGGGTTGTGCCATCTGGTAGCTTGCTAGTGTCTACCTTGTCCTTAACTGCTTCTTGGTCAGCTGGACTTAACGGACTTTCTGGAGCGTCTGAACCGTCAATCAAGGCTTTACCGGCGGAAATAGCGGGTGTATTTGGCTCATCAGCTTTTACGCTTGGCTCATTAGTTGCGCTGTCCTTTTGCTTAACAGGAACGTTAATTGTATCGGTTGTGCCATCTGGATAAGTGACAGTCACTTCAACGACTGGATTTTCTGGTGTTCCTGTTACCTTATCGGCTGGAGTAACTGTGGTACCTGCTGGTAGGTTGCTGGTATCCACCTTATCCTTAACCGCTTCTTGGTCAGCTGGACTTAGCGGACTTTCTGGTGTATCGGAACCATCAATCAAGGCTTTACCGGCGGAAACTTCTGGGGTGCCAGTTTCATCTGGCTTCACAGTTGGCTCATTGCTTGCGCTGTCTTTCTGCTTCACAGGGATATTCACTGTATCAGTGGTTCCGTCTGGGTAGGTTACCGTTACTTCAACGACTGGGTTGTCTGGGGTACCTGTTACCTTGTCGGCTGGAGTTACAGTAGTTCCATCTGGTAGCTTGCTAGTGTCTACCTTATCCTTAACAGCTTCTTGGTCAGCTGGACTTAATGGGCTGTTTGGCTTGTCGGAACCATCAATTAAGGCTTTGCCTGCAGAAACAGTTGGTGTGTTTATCTCATCTGGTTTGACGCTTGGCTCATTAGTTGCGCTGTCCTTTTGTTTAACTGGAACTTCGATTGTATCAGTTGTTCCATCTGGGTAGGTGACAGTTACTTCAACGACTGGATTGTCTGGGGTACCTGTTACCTTGTCGGCTGGAGTTACAGTAGTTCCATCTGGTAGCTTGCTAGTGTCTACCTTGTCCTTAACCGCTTCTTTATCCGCGTCAGTCAATGGGCTGTTTGGCGTGTCGGAACCATCAATTAAGGCTTTGCCTGCAGAAATAGCTGGTGTGTTTGGCTCGTCAGCTTTGACACTTGGCTCATTAGTTGCGCTGTCCTTTTGCTTAACTGGGACTTCGATTATGTCAGTAGTGCCGTCTGGGTAGGTGACAGTTACTTCAACGACTGGGTTGTCGGGAGTACCGGACACTTTATCCGCTGGGGTAACAACTGTTCCTTGTGGTAAATTGCTGGTATCAACTTTATCCGCAACAACTGCCTTATCCGCGTCACTCAATGGGCTTTCTGGCGTATCGAAACCATCAATCAAGGCTTTGCCTGCGGAAACAGTTGGAGTATTTGCCTCATCTGGTTTAACCGTTGGCTCATTAGTTGCGCTGTCCTTTTGCTTAACAGGAACGTCAATGGTATCGGTCGTACCGTCTGGATAAGTAACCGTTACGGGAACTACTGGGTTGTCGGCTGTGCCACCTACCTTATCTGCTGGAGTAACAACTGTGCCTTCTGGCAACTTGCTAGTGTCTACTTTATCCGCTACAAGAGCCTTATCTGCGTCTGACAATGGACTTTCTGGCGTATCGGAACCATCAATCAAGGCTTTGCCTGCAGAAACAGTTGGTGTGTTTGCCTCATCTGGTTTAACCGTTGGCTCATTGCTTGCGCTGTCCTTTTGCTTAACAGGAACGTTAATTGTATCGGTTGTTCTGTCTGGGTAGGTTACCGTTACTTCAACGACTGGATTGTCGGGAGTTCCTGTTACCTTATCGGCTGGGGTTACTGTTGTACCCGCTGGCAAGTTGCTGGTGTCTACCTTGTCCTTAACCGCTTCTTTATCCGCGTCAGTCAATGGGCTGTTTGGCGTGTCGGAACCATCAATCAAGGCTTTGCCTGCGGAAACAGTTGGAGTATTTGCCTCATCTGGTTTAACCGTTGGCTCATTAGTTGCGCTGTCCTTTTGCTTAACTGGAACTGCAATTGTATCAGTGGTGCCATCAGGATAGGTTACAGTTACTTCAACAACTGGATTTTCTGGAGTTCCGCTTACCTTATCGGCTGGGGTTACTGTTGTACCCGCTGGCAAGTTGCTGGTGTCCACTTTGTCCGCAACAACTGCCTTATCTGCGTCACTCAATGGGCTTTCTGGTGTATCTGAACCATCAATCAAGGCTTTACCTGCGGAAACAGTTGGTGTGTTTGGTTCGTCAGCTTTGACGCTTGGCTCATTAACTGCGCTATCCTTTTGTTTAACAGGAACTTCAATTGTATCGGTTGTGCCGTCTGGATAAGTGACAGTTACTTCAACAACTGGATTTTCTGGAGTTCCGCTTACCTTATCGGCTGGAGTAACTGTGGTACCTGCTGGTAGGTTGCTGGTATCCACCTTATCCTTAACAGTTTCTTGGTCGGCTGGACTTAGCGGACTTTCTGGAGTGTCAGAACCGTCAATCAAGGCTTTACCTGCAGAAACTGCTGGTGTGTTTGGCTCGTCAGCTTTGACACTTGTCTCATTGATTGCGCTGTCCTTTTGCTTAACAGGAACGTTAATTGTATCGGTTGTTCCATCTGGATAAGTGACAGTCACTTCAACAACTGGATTGTCGGGAGTACCGCTTACCTTATCGGCTGGGGTTACGGTTGTACCTGTTGGCAAGTTGCTGGTATCCACTTTATCCTTAACAGCTTCTTGGTCTGCTGGACTTAGCGGACTTTCTGGGGTATCGGAACCATCAATCAAGGCTTTGCCTGCGGAAACAGCTGGAGTATTCGGTGCATCTGGTTTCAATTGTGGTTCATTCGTTGCATTATCCGCACCCTTAGTGATTTCAACCGGAACATTCACGATTTCCTTGGTGCCATCTGGATAGGTGACCTCAACGGGAACGTTGTGGGTACCTACCGTTGTTGGAAGGTCGCCCTTGACCTGTTTATCCGTCAATTGCGTACCATTTGGCGCGGTGACTTGGTCAGTCACATCTTGCGGAGTGACAGGGTCAGTTTCCGGTTTCGTTACCTTGCCAACGATTGGATCAAACTGGTCTTTATCCGCTACGTCTGTGATTTCAACCGGAACATTTACGATTTCCTTGGTGCCATCTGGGTAGGTAACTTCGACTGGAACGTTATGGGTACCCACCATTGTTGGAAGGTCACCCTTAACCTGTTTATCCGTCAGTTGAGTACCGTTTGGTGCTGTGACTTGACCCGTTACATCTTGAGCTGTTACAGGATCAGTTTCTGGCTTGGTAACCTTACCAACGATTGGATCGAACTGGTCTTTGTCCGCTACGTCTGTGATTTCAACAGGAACGTTCACAATTTCCTTAGTGCCATCTGGGTAGGTGACCTCAACAGGAACGTTATGCGTACCCACCGTTGTTGGAAGGTCGCCCTTGACCTGTTTATCCGTCAATTGGGTACCATTTGGCGCAGTAACTTGATTCGTCACATCTTGAGCTGTCACTGGGTCTGTTTCTGGTTTCGTTACCTGACCAACAACTGGATCATATTTGGCATTATCCTTTTGTTTTACAGGCACATCAACTGTATCAGTTGTTCCGTCCGGATAACGTACCGTTACTGGAACGACGGGATTATCTGCAGTGCCACCAACTGTACCTGCTGGTTCTAACCTTGTACCTTGTGGTAAACCTGTTGTATCGACTTTGCCTTTTACAACTTCTTGGTCGGCTGGACTTAATGGACTATTTGGTGTATCTGAGCCATCAATAATAGCTTCGCCTGCGCTAGCTGTTGGATTATATTTGGCACTATCTTTTTGTGCGATTGTTTTGTCTGGTCCATAATTCACAACTGGAGATGTTGTCCCATCAGTATAGGTAAGTGTTGCTTCTCCCGTGTCACTGACTGCCACACTTTGAATAGGAACGGTTGGATTCGCTTCTTGAATAGCCTGCTCAATCTTTGCTTTCTCAGTAGGACTTAATTGCTGGGGATTATCGACCAGAACTTTTTCAGGGTCACGTAACTGGAAGGGGATAACTGCATTACTTTCATCAGATAAGACCTCAGCACCATTCACAACCTTGGAAGAACGTGCTGTGATTGGTTTTTCTAACAAAGGTGTAGTCGGATGGATGTGGGCTACACCATTTTCATCAGATGGAGCTTGACCAATTTCTTGTCCATTTTGATAAAGCTTAATTGTAGCATTTGGCTCGCCGCGTACAATAACGATATTATTTTGTGTACCTGCTGCATTTTGTACACTCACAATCGGAATAACAGGAATATGAATGCCTACAGAGAAACTAGAGCGATTAAATTTGAATTTATGTTCATTGAATGCAAAGCCGGTCATTGCATCCAATTTAATATCAAACTCTTTCTCTGGATTTGTATTGGCCTCAACAAGATCAGCGATACTATAATGCCACTCTTTATCTGCAAAAGTAATATGCATCATTTTATCATTAGCTGAATACCTTACAAGCAAATTAGCATACTTAGCTGTGACCAAATTTTTATCGATCTCTTTCCAAGAAGAATCTGTTTCTGGCATCGCTGATGTATTTCTTTCTGATGAAACATCTGTATATGCACCACTTACCAGTTTATGTATTCTACCAATTGGGTAAAGATGTGGGCCGTCCACATAGCTTCTACCACTATGCCAACTTAATATCTCAAATCTTAAGATATTCTTACTAGAAGGATTTTCCTCATCTGAAAAGGAGAAAGCTAACATATCACCTCTAGTTATACCATCAAATTTATCCCCTATGTAAACATCCGCATCAAAACTAAAATCATGTAATAGACTAACTTTATCCTTATAATTAACCCGTGCTTCTGTATAATAGGTATTATCTGGAATTAAGATAACCTCTTTACCCTCATTTGTTAGAGATACCTCTTCACCAGTATTTCTATCGTGTCTAATAATAGTTAAATATTGGGAAAATTCTTCATTTCCTATTGTTACTGGAATATAGGTCTTAGTTGGGCTTGTTTCAGTATCAGCCGATCGCAATACTCGTCTGCTTGCTACCGGTTTTTGTTTTACAACTTGGCTGGAAGCTAGCGTCGCTGTTTTCTCACCAAAGTAAAGGGTCACTTGACCATTATCTGCAACCACCACATCTGTTGCAGTTTCATTAACTGCTAAGACATTGGCTCTTACTTCTGCTTTTTCATTTTCTGTTAGAGCATTCACATTCCCCACTGGAACTTTTGTTGGCTCCTTTACTGTAAGCGCAGGCTTATCTTCTTGTGGGCTTGCTTCAACTGCGGTTGTTTCTGATGTTGCAACTGGTTTTTCTTCTGTTACCGCTGTATCAACTGCGGTTGCTTTGGCAACCTCTTGAATTTCTAGGCTTGCTTTCTCTAGGTCATCTGCTACTGCTGTATCGGTAGAAGGGGCTTCTGCTGGTGTCACACTTGCTTCGGTAGAAGCTGGAACAAGGACGGTCTCCTCTGCTTTCGCCACTTCCTCTACCACTGTCTCTGCGGGCTGACTATCTAGGGAAACATTTTCCTCTGCCTGAACAATGGGACTTCCCAGAAGAAGGCTACCCAAGAGGACACTCACGGCTCCGACATGATAGGTCCGAATAGAGAAACGTTGTCCTAGACGATACCAGTCCATTTTCTGTCTACTTTTCAATTTACTGTACTCCTTTGAATTGTAATCCACTATTCGTCATGCTTGTATTCTTTCGATCAAGCCAAATGCGACCAGAATATCCTCTTTCCTTAGGTAATAGCGAGAAAATACCCACAAGCCTTTCCTAGACGAGGGAGGATTCCAACAAGACCTTTGGCTTTCCTAAAAGATGAAGCAGACGCATAGTCTACACATATTCTACCCCCCCCCGTTCGATTTTGTCAAGTATTTTCTTTGAGTTTTTAAATTATTTTTTCTAGTTAATTTTCTTGCTATAATCATAGAATCTTGGACAAATTTCTTCCCAATCTCACGAAAAAAAGCAACGGCATCAAACCGTTGCTCTTGCATGATAGAGATTGACTTATAGTTGTCAAATAATAGAAATGCTAGTTCATGTATAGCCACGATCACAGAAATCAGACGGCCTTACCAAGTGGATTTTCTAAGACCAGGAGGTTACTTCAAAAGTACAAGTTTGTTCATTATAAACATATTGATAGTTATTCACCTCACCCAAAGCTTGAAAAATAGCATTATTTTCTGTTGATGCCAGTGCAATCATTTGTTGCATGGCCTCTCCATTTGCAAATTGGAGTAGAATTTTATCAGCGCCTTGTAATCTTTGTTCAGTGATTGATTGTAGAATGGCTCCTTCATCAAAATTCGTAAAATAAACGCCCTTTTGAACATAGTAGTTCAATGAATTATCAGTATAGCTGGGATAGCTTAACTCCTGCGTTTTAGGATACGAATCCCTTCCCCAATACTTGAGCAAGCTTTTATCAGCCACCCTGCTTCTTTCTAGCATTTCACTTGGAACACATAGGTAATCGTAGGAAATGTCGGTGTAGATTTCGCTCCCCATCGCTTGGTCAAAAACAGGATCTCCCCACGTTGTATCAACGCCGTAATATTGGTCATTGATCTTGACCAAATTCCATGCGTGACCGATCTCTTCTCCGGAACTACCTTTTGCAACACCAGATACATAGATACAATCAATTCCCGCTTTTTTACAGAGATACTGAAAGGTTCTGCTATAACCTGCACATACCGATTTTTTATCTAATAAAACGCTAAGAATACCTTGGCTTCTCCAACTAGGATTCCTGCTTTTGAAAGCTTCTATATCATATTCTGTTTGCTTGATAATCGCTTCATAAAAATATTTGACCTTTTCATAGTCTGACCCAGTCGGTGCTTGTTCTAGTATACTCGTCACCTGTTTTTCTAATTGATTGTTCACTGGAGATAGGTCAAAGGGATAAGTCGGTTCTTCCAAATCCAGGAAATCAATCCCATCCGCCATAGCTTCTTCATCCGTTAGCCAATAAAATTCTGGGTAATCATAGGCAACAGATAAATAAACTTGGACATAATTCTCCTCGTTAGCCAAGTCTATATCAATGACTTGTGTTCGTTTTTTTAAGCCATTTACAAATTGCAGATAGATACGGCGCTCCTTTTCCGTAGCTAATTGTTGGTAGTAAAAATTTTTTTGGACTTCTTCTTTTAAACTTTCCAATTCAGCCTCAAGCTACTTCTTTTCCTGAGAAGCCTCTGCTAGAAAATGATCCAACTGATCACTGGTCTTTGGGGTTGAGCAGGCTGATAGCAGGGCTACTGATAGCAAGGTTAATAGGCTGAACGGAACTCTTTTCATAATCACACTCCATATTTTTCTGTTTAGTTAAACATACCACCATTCAAGCATTTTGTCAATGTCTACAAAAAACTAGACCAGGTTATTTTCCTAATCTAGTAATCAATATCCTATATTTATTTTGGTAAATGTACTTCAAAAAGACTTCCTTTTGGTTGGCGATCTTGAACACTGATCGTTCCATGCAAGGTTTCGATAATCTGCTTGGCTAGTGATAAACCGAGACCAAAACCACCCTTTTGACGAGTCCTTGCCTTATCGACACGGTAGAAACGATCAAAGATTTTCTTTTTATTTTCAGGGCTAATCCCGAGACCATTATCTGCAACCTTCAGTACTAGGAAACGATCCTTAATCAAGATGTCAATCCAGATATGCCCGTCATCCTCGGTATATTTCATAGCATTGTCTACCAAAATGGTCATCAATTGTTTCAGTAAGATCTTGTCTGTATGGAGAACTTCCTTGACCTGATTTTGGGCAGTCAAGAGTTTCCCATTTTCCTCAGCCATAATAGCATAGTTTGCCAAGAGTTCATCAAAGAAAGTCGGCTGAATAGCCACGATTTCCGGTTTTAAACCGTCATCTCGCCGCGCAAGATTTAGTAAGTTGGTCGTTAAGAGCCGCATATTGCGCACTTCTGCAAGGCTTGAGGCAATGTTCTCACTGCTGTCCATAATTGTCGCTTCGGGATGTCTGAACAGGCTTTCCAGACGATTTTGTAGGACTGTGAGAGGGGTTCGCAATTCATGGCTGGCATTTTCCACAAATTCTTTCTGCTTTTGAAAGCTGGCTAAAATCGGGCGCATGCTGACATTTGACAGATAGATACTTGCCACAATCGAAATCAGCCAAAAGCCAATCATCACAAACATGACTGTCGATTCATAGGAGGCGATAGAAGACTTGATTTGACTGGTATTGAAAAGAATAGTCGCGTATTTGAGATCTAGACCTGTGTAAGCTGAAACTGCGTTAGCTGGCAGGGCGATCGTCATACAACGATAGTATTCTTTTTCGCCGAAGGGAGTTGTCACGGTACATTCCGTAATGCTATCTAAGGACTCCTTGTTAACTTGTAGGCTGGATAGACCAGAGAAATAGTCCACTTGGTTGAGACGATTCCCCTTGCTATCGTACAGCACCACGTGGTAATTAGCATTCAGCCTGATTTTGGAAGTCGGATAAAAGAACTTGTATTTTTCTTCCTCGTCATTCGCCTCATCGGTCTTTTTTTCCTTATTGGCTTGGTTTGCGCTCGTATTTTTTTCCCAAACAATTTCTGCTTCAGGCGACAAACCGCGCGCTCTTGCAAACTCCATCATCATCTCTGGGTCACTGGCGATTTCCTTGAAATTCTCATCGGAACCCCGATACATGGTGGAGCGCATCAGCTGGAAAATAATCACGGTCATCAGGCTAAAAATGAGGGTGAAAACAGCAAAATAACGGATAAAATAGGAAAAATTATCCGTATAATAGAGTTTGCGAAATTTAATCAGCATGCTTCAAGATATAACCGACACTTCTGAGAGTTTGCAGCTGCTCACCAAAGGTCGTCCCTTTCAATTTTTTTCTAATTTTAGAGACATAGACTTCAACAACTGAAATGGTGGTATCACTATCAAAGCCCCAAATACGATCAAAAATTTGCGTCTTTGGTAAAATCACATTTTGATTTTGTAGGAAATAAACCAGTAGATCAAATTCCTTGCCGAGCAATTCTATTTCAGTGCCGTTGACGGTCGTTGTGTTGGTAGACAAATCGACAGAGAGATCCCCGAATAGCAGGACATTTTCGTTGAATTTGCCCGAGCGCTTCAAGAGGGCTTGGATCCGCATCTTCAACTCTTCTAAGTAAAAGGGCTTGGTCAAGTAATCATCAGCCCCTAATTCAAAGCCGTGTCCCTTGTCGTCCAGACTTTCTTTGGCGGTTGTAATTAAGACAGGTGTGGCAATGCCCTTTTCCCGCAATTCCTTGAGGACCTGAAAACCATCTTTTTCTGGAAGCATTAAGTCTAGCAAAATAAGGTCGTAGACACCTGATTCCGCCTCATACAGACCTTCGTCACCGTCAAAGACCTGCATGACATCTGCAAAATCATCTAAAAAATCAAATACTGAATTTGATAAACTCAAGTCATCTTCTACGAGTAGGATCTTAATCATTCTCATTCCTCCTATGCTATCTATTAGACTTCCTAGAAAGCCATCTTCTTTCTTGCTCGTTCCACTACTGGAGAAAACTAGATTTCAGGGCTAAGCCTCTCTCTTTTCCTATGAACGATATGCAAGGCGTTTTATGTCGCGCCATCCTCACTGTCACCACTTCTGGAAAAGAAGAACAGAAGCCAGTTTTGTAGAAAGTCTATTATATCATGAACTTTGCTGATACCGAAACAATTGCAGGATTTCCTGTTGCGACATCTTATAAGCAAGATAAACAATAGTCTACAATCTTGTCTTTTACTTTCGTCCAACAAGAGACAGACTACCTAACAGTACCATCTATTCCTGTATTATACCTCACCAAACTTAAAGGAAGCTAAAAATCTGGACGAATGTCCAGATTTGGATTTTATATGGTCGAACGACTTAACTTTAAGACAAGGAATTGAGAGGCAGACCCTACTAAAAGCAGACGAAACGACTATATAGCAAAAATTGATTCAAATGACTATAACTCTGTGATATTTCCTGTGCGGAGGTAGACGACCCACTCGCAGATATTTTTAGCATAATCACCGATCCGCTCGAGGTAGGAGATAACTTGGAAATAATCACGACCAGCAATCAAGGCGTCTGGATTTTTCTTGATTTCTTCTGTCGCCAAATCTTGAATCGCATTGTAGTACTGGTTGATGGTCTCATCATGGGCTGCTAGCTCATAGGCCTGCTCGGTGTCGCCACCGTTCAAGTATAGCTCCAAGGCAGCTTCGACCAATTTACGGACTTCACGTCCCATCTTCTTAATCTCTGCCTCAACAACCTGAATGCGGACTTCCCCTTTCATACGGATAGCCGCTTCGGCAATTGATACCGCGTGATCACCCATACGCTCCAAGTCGTTTGTCGCTTTTAAGACGGTGATAACTGTACGCAAGTCAGTAGATACAGGCTGCTGCAAGGCGATCATTTCAAGGGATTTTTTCTCCAGCTTGATTTCAAAGGCATTGATTTTTGCATCTGATTCAATGACTTCCTTTGCCAGTTCACGATCATGCGTGATAAAGGCTTGTACGGTATTGTTGATTTGTCCAAGCACTTCATTTCCCATGGCATAAAACTGATTATGCAATTTGTCTAATTCTTCTTCAAATTGTGTTCTTAACATAGTTATTGTTCCTTTTATTATCCAAATTTTCCTGTGATGTAGTCCTCTGTTTCTTTATGAACAGGATTGAGAAAGACTTCTCTAGTCTTGTTGTACTCCATCAAATTCCCATCTAAGAAGAAGCCCGTTCGATCTGAAACCCGTGAGGCTTGCTGCATGGAACGAGTAACCATAATCATGGTGTACTTGTCTTTCAAGCCATACAAGGTATCTTCGATCTTTCCTGCTGAAATCGGGTCGAGGGCTGATGTCGGCTCATCAAGAAGGATAATTTTAGGACTGGTTGCAAGAACCCGGGCTACACAAACCCGCTGCTGCTGACCACCTGATAAACCGAGGGCTGAATCATGCAAACGATCCTTGACCTCATCCCAGATAGAGGCGCTCATCAAGGATTTCTCCACCGCCTCATCCAAAACACGCTCGTCCTTAATACCATTGATCCGTAAACCATAGACTACATTTTCATAAATCGTCATTGGAAAAGGATTGGGCTGCTGGAAAACCATCCCGATCTCTTTGCGCAAATCGACTGTGTCCGTACGTGGACTATAAATATTTCGACCATTATAGTCAATCGCCCCCGTCAGGGTCACTTCTGGATTTAAATCCCCCATACGGTTAATAGAACGCAAAAGGGTAGACTTCCCAGATCCTGACGGCCCAATCAAGGTTGTGATTTCATTCGGATAAAAATCAATGGAGACATTGTTCAAGGCCTTTTTCTTATTGTAATAAACAGACAAGTCTTTGACTTGTAAAATCGGTGCTGTCATCAAAGTTCCTTTCTATCCAAAGTGTCCTGACACATAGTCGCTGGTGGATTGTAGTTTGGCATTTTGGAAGATATGAGCTGTCTTGTCATACTCAATCAAATCTCCCAAATAAAAGAAGGCTGTATAGTCACTGGCACGAGCTGCCTGTTGCATATTGTGGGTTACAATGATAATGGTGTAGTTCTTCTTCAATTCAAACATGGTTTCTTCCAACTGCATGGTTGCGATCGGATCGAGCGCTGAGGCAGGCTCATCCATCAGCAAAATTTCGGGCTTGACAGCAATCGCTCGCGCAATGCACAGGCGTTGCTGCTGACCACCTGACAGGGTAAAGGCAGACTTGTGAAGATCGTCTTTGACCTGCTCCCAGAGCGCTGCTTGTTTGAGAGAGGTTTCAACAATCTCATCCAAGATTTTTTTATCTTTCACACCCGCACGTTCATGGGCAAAGGTTATATTGCGGTAAATGGACTTTGCAAAAGGGTTCGGACGTTGAAAGACCATACCAATATGCTTACGCATTTCATAGACATTGATGTCAGGACGGTTGACATCCACTCCCTCATAGAGAATTTCCCCAGTCACCTTCGCAATATCAATCGTATCATTCATACGGTTCAAACTCCGTAGATAGGTCGACTTCCCAGATCCTGACGGCCCAATCAAGGCTGTAATTTTATTTTTTTCAAACTGCATATCAATGCCCTTGATGGATTCCTTACCACCATAGTAGACATGTAAATCCTTGGTTTCTAGGGCAATCTTCTCCTGTTCAAAGGTAATGATATGCTTTTCATTCCAATTGTATTCTGCCATTTTATCTCCTCTAACTTAGGCTGCAGATGTTAATTTCGCATGCAATCTCTTACCGATATAGCGTGCAGAAACGTTGAAAATCAAGATGAAAATCAAGAGGATCGCTGCACTACCAGCAGAAACCTGAGTCGCATCTGGAATAGTTCCCTCACTGTTTACCTTCCAGATATGAACTGCGAGTGTTTCTGACTGACGGAAAATCGAAATCGGACTGGTAACGCTAAGCGGATTCCAATTAGACCAGTCAAGGGCTGGCGCAGATTGACCTGCTGTATAGATAAGAGCCGCCGCTTCTCCAAAAATACGACCAGAAGCAAGGACAATCCCTGTCACAATCCCCGGAAGAGCTTCCGGGATGACGACATGAACGACGGTTTCCCAACGAGAAATCCCAAGGGCAAGCCCCGCCTCACGCTGGGTATGGTGGACATTCCGAAGACTGTCTTCCACATTGCGCGTCATTTGTGGCAAGTTAAAGACCGTTAGTGCCAAGGCACCTGATAAGATTGAAAATCCATACTGGAATTGAACAACGAAAATCAAATAGCCGAATAAACCAACAACGACAGACGGCAAGGAAGATAAGATCTCAATACAGGTCCGAATGAAGTTGGTCAAGCGTCCCTTCTTAGCATATTCCGCTAGGTAGATACCTGCTCCCGTAGAAAGGGGGACAGAAATCAAGATGGTAACTACGAGTAGGAAAAAGGAATTGTAAAGCTGAATCCCTATTCCTCCTCCTGCTTGATAAGAAGAAGATTTCCCTGTCAAGAATGACCAGCTGACATGTGGCAGACCTCGCAACAAGATATAGAGAATAAGGGAGGTCAAGATGGCAACGATAATGCCTGCAATGGAATACAAAATCCCAGTCGCTAATTTATCAACTTTCTTAGCGTGCATAGTTTCTCTTCCTCTCTCTCGTAATAAATTTCATAATCAAATTAAAGACTAGGCTCATCAATAATAGGACAAGGGCAAGTGACCAAAGAACATTGTTTTGAACCGTACCCATAACGGTATTTCCGATTCCCATTGTAAGGACAGAGGTCAGGGTTGCAGCTGGCGTTGTCAAAGAAGTTGGAACAACAGCCGAATTTCCCACGACCATTTGAATCGCCAGCGCTTCACCGAAAGCACGAGCCATTCCAAAGACTACCGCAGTGAAAATACCAGACTTTGCCGCATGAAGGGTCACACGCCAAATGGTTTGCCAGCGCGTTGCCCCCATGGCAAGACTGGCTTCACGGTAGTGGCGAGGAACAGCCCGCAAACTATCGACCGTCATAAAGGTCACTGTCGGCAAAATCATAACAAAGAGTACAAAGACCCCGGATAATATACCGAACCCTGTTCCACCAAAGATAGAGCGAACAAAGGGAACCACGACCTGCAGACCGATAAATCCGTAGACAACTGATGGAATACCCACCAACAGCTCGATAACCGGTTGCAAGATTTTTGCCCCATACTTAGGCGAAACCTCGGTCATAAAGACCGCTGCTCCAATCGCAAAGGGGGTAGCAATCATGGCAGATAAAATGGTGACGATAAAAGAGCCTGCAATCATTGGAAAGGCACCGAAAGACTTAATGGCTGGCTTCCAAACGCTTCCGAATAAGAATTCAAAGATGTTGACGCCGTTCACAAAGAAAGTAGACAAGCCCCGCTGCGCGACAAAGAGTAGAATCATTGCCACGATAAAGACGATCAAGGCTAAGCAAAGAAAGGTGATGCTCTTTCCAAATTTCTCCAAGCGAGAATTTTTAGAAGGGGAGAGCAATTCTTTCGCAAGTTGTTCATTTTTCATGCTTACTTTTTCTCCTTCACTATACCATCTGCACTCTTTGTGACTTTCATGTCATTGACTGAAATATAGCCCATATCTACGACAATTCCTTTTTGAACCTTGTCAGACATGACATAGTCGATAAATTCTTTTTCAAGACCCGTTGCCTCACCCATCGTATACATGTGCTCATAAGACCAAATCGGCCAGTCATTGGTCACAACATTGTCCATGGTTGGCTCAAAGCCACCTAGTCGAATGGTCTTGATGGAATCATCAACGTAGGAAAAGGCAAGATAGGAAATGGCTCCCGGTGTTTGGGACACGATAGACTTTACCATTCCGTTTGAATCCTGCTCCAAACTTTGAGCCGCTTCTTCGCCTTTCATGACAACCGCATCAAAGGTTGCCCGAGAACCAGAACCTACCGCACGGTTGATAATGGAAATTGGCAAGTCCTTTCCACCCAACTCTTTCCAGTTGCGCACTTCACCCAAAAAAATCTTTTTGAGCTGTTCCAGACTAATATCGTTCACACTGACCTCTTTATTGACGATTACCGCAATACCGGCTACGGCAACTTGATAATCGGCTAACTTATCCGCAGCAATACCCGATTTTTCTTCGGCAAACACATCGCTGTTGCCGATTTGAACGGCTCCCGACTGGACTTGTGATAATCCTGTACCAGATCCGCCCCCTTGGACATTGATGGTCTTCCCCTTGTTTTCAGTCCCAAATTCATCCGCTGCCGCTTCTACCAAGGGCTGAAGAGCCGTTGAGCCAACTGCTGTAATCGATTCTCCACGGTCGATCCATGAAGCACAGGCAGACAAACTAAGGCTCGCTGAAAGACATACAGCTAGTATGCCAAGCGTACGCTTTTGTTTCATTTTTCCTTTTTCCTTTACATTTTTACGTGGTTTTCTATGTATCGGTTTACAGTAGTCTTACAACCCCTTTACAAGAATTTTACACATTTCCACTATATCATATAACCTCTCAAGTTGCAAAGTATTTCTAACTAAGATACGAGGGCGTGTAAAAAGCGAATGAAAAATAGGAAATACGACGAAGAAGCTTCTGCTTCTAGGAGTATTTATCCCTAAAGGGAGCCACAGCTGTAACTAGCTAAAGCTAGAACACCTGCGTCTCTTTTTTCCGAGCTTTTAGCCCGAGTTCAATTACACAAGATACGAGGGCGTTAAACGAGCAAGGCAAAATAGGAGTATTTCCTAGAACTTTAAGTTCTAGGAAATACTACACCTAAAGGTAGCCACAGCTCCAAAGATATACTATGCCTTTGGAGCAAATAAAATTTGCAACGGCTCTTTTTCCGAGCTTTCTAACTTTATGAACCGAATAACGTTGACGCAGTGGTTGATAGCTTCAATGGCTATCATAGCCTTGAAGATTGGAAATGAACTGCTGCTCTTTTCAGGAAACAGGCTAAAAAGCTCCACTGGAGCTTTTTAGCCTGTTTCCCACTCCACATCTGACCTCTACGACTGATGCGAACTCGTTGGCTTCATGTCCAACCTCCAACAGTCACTACTCTGACTGTTGGCTATGCCGGGGGGGGAGTGAAATGGTCTGGGAATAGACCGTCTCAGCCCGAAACCAGAATGCAGGAAATAGGGTACAAACCGAACTCTTTCTTATGTGTTTTGAGTTCTTTCCCACCCCCGAAGCAACTCCTAGACAAAATAGACGACCTCACAACTTCGTTATGAGGCCCCCAGTGAAGATAGTTGGGTTAGCCACAAATGAAATGGTATGAATAACCAGCTAACCACTGCCAATAAATAAGGCACAGACTTCGTTTGTCTTATTTGATTTCTACCAACCGTTTAGCCGTAGACTGTTGGTAGTGCTAGGAAAACCTAAGCCCTTTTGGAAAGGCGTTTTTAAGGGTTCCAGAGACGATCTTGGCAAAGCCGAGACCGTTCCCTGCTATGACAACTTGGTACCAACCATTCGGCAAATCCTTGGATACCGCAATTGTCTGCCCTGCTACATACTGGATAAATTCTTCTTCTGAAATCTCTACCCGCCGCTGTACTTCCTCACTCTTTAAAGCCAGTCCCAAGGCAAAACTTGGTTCAAAACGCTTCTTCTTGAAGGTTCCCAGATGAAGTCCGTTGCGGGCAATTCTGATCTTAGAAATATCTGGCAAGCCTTGAGGCAATAGATAGAGCTGGTCGCCAAAGACCTGCAAGATACCATCAGCTTGGAAGTTGAGGCTATTTTTAGAGAAGTCCTGCCATAACTGACGTTGCTCTCGGCTAAGATTAGATGGATTAGGCTTGCCTTTCTTGCGCGTTTGCGCCTGACCCTTGTAGCGGAACTTGGCGACAAACTGCCCCTCGCCCTTAAAATGGTGCGGATACATGCGCGCCGTTTGGGGCAAGTCAATGCCTTCTACCATCCCATTGATTTTGGGAATATCCAGCAATTCTACATCATAGTGGCGCAAGAGCCAGTGGACAATCTCCTCATTTTCTTCTGGCGCCCAAGTACAGGTCGAATAGATCAACTGTCCATCAGGAGCCAGCATTTCCATGGCAGAAGCCAGAATCTCCCGCTGTAAGACGGCACATTTTGAGGGATAATCTTTTGACCAATAGTTCATGGCTGCGGGATCCTTGCGGAACATCCCCTCTCCCGAACAAGGGGCGTCTAGGACAATCATATCAAAGTATCCTGCAAAGACCCGCGCCAACCGCTCTGCTGACTCATTGGTCACAAGGACATTCCGCGCCCCAAAGCGCTCCATATTTTCGACTAAAATCCGCGAGCGTTTCTTTGATATTTCATTGCTGACCAAGATGCCGCTGTTGTCCAAGTAAGACAGAAGGTGGCTGGATTTGCCACCAGGGGCTGCTGCCAAGTCTAGCACTTTCATACCATGAGTAGGCGCTGCAATATGACCAACGATTTGTGCCGCAGGTTCCTGCGAGTAAACAAGCCCTGTTACATGTGCCACTGATTTGCCAGAGACTTTGCCATAGTAAGACCAAGGCATCTTCTCAATCTTTTGCTCAAATGATTGCTGGACTTCCTTTAAGGGATTGGTCCGAAAACCTGCTACTGCGGGTTCTTGAAAGCTCTCAAAAAAGGCTGGTGCTTCCGCACCTAGCAATTGTTCATATTTTGCTTTAAATTCTGTTGGTAATGACATCACTGTAAATACCCTATTATTTCATTTATTTTTTCAGTAGGCGCAAGCATCACACATTCCCGACCGTAAAAGGCTGGCTTTTCTCCCTTGGTTGTCATCAAGGTATAGCCTAACTTTTCACCTAAGACACTGGCTGCTGCATAGTCCCAAGGATAGACATAGCAGGCTTGAGCCAGCAGACGCCCAGTTAGGACATGGGAAAAACCGATTCCTGCACTACCGATAGAACGAGTCCCCAAGGTATGGTCTGCTAAATCAGCCAAACCATCAACATTTTGAGCATAGAGACCTGCATTGAGACCGATCAACCCCTCTTTCAAGGACTTGGTATGAAAGGGAGGCAAGAGACGATCGTTTTCATAGACAGGGAAATCACCACCACCGTGGTAGAGCTTGTCTGCTATCACATCATAAATCAGTCCAAACTGTCCCACCCCATCTTCAAAATAGGCCAGTAGGACCGCAAAATCTGCCTGTTGGACAATGAAATTCGTTGTGCCATCAATGGGATCAATCACCCAGACCTTTTCCTGACCCATTGGCAAGTGTTCTGGACTTTCTTCCCCTAGAATGCGGTCTGCTGGATAGCGCGCCAAAATACGGTCTGTCAAACGATCCTGTACAGTCTTATCCAGCTGGGTTACTAAGTCTGTAAAATGCCCCTTCTCCTCAATTTCCAACTCATCATGTAGGTGCTGCCTTAAAAACTCTCCAGCTTCAAGAACAAGCTCTTTTGCAAACTGATACTTATCTTCCAAGGGACATCACTCCTTTCCCCTGTGCCTTTGCCTGTTGGAGGGCTCGGTAAGTCGAATAGCCTGAAGCTACTTCAAATTCACGATCAATGCGCCGCTCTTCTCCCTTGCTTTTCACAACTGCTTTAAACTGGGCATAGGCTTCCAAAAAAGCACTAACTGTCACGCCTCCCTCATAGGCTTTTTCCACCTGATTTAAAAAAGAAAGCACGGAGGAAAGTTCCTCTGTGCTCCACGAAAAATCAAGTGGGTAGGAATAATTCTTTTCCATATCTATACTTGTCCTATCTCCGCTTTCAATGTTGCATTTTTTAATTCTTGCTTGCGATATTTCCGTGGCAAAAAGGCACGGATTTCATCCTCGTTAAAGCCAATCTGCATCCGCTTCTCATCTAGGATAATGGGACGACGTAGCAGGCTTGGATAGGTCGCAATCAATTCGATCAGCTCTGAAATCGATAATTCATCGACATCAATATTGAGTTTTTGAAAGACCTTTGAACGTGTTGAGATCAAATCATCGGTACCATTTTCCGTAAAGGCTAGAATGGTCTTTAATTCCTCTGTCGTCAAAGGGCTGGTCATAATATTGTGCTCCGAAAAAGGTACCTGATGATTGGTTAGCCACGTTCTAGCCTTACGACAGCTAGTACAACTTGGTGATAAAAATAGTGTAATCATAAGCATACCTTTCTACATTAACTAAACTCTCAATCCTATTATACACTAGATAAAAACGTTTTACAAGATAAAATCCGATTTATCTGATAAAAGGTCTGAAAGGAATCATTGAATGTTCTTTCTGCTAATCCTTACGAACACTAACCTTTTCGGCATGCGACTACAAGTCTTCTCTCTTATGGGCTGTTGAGGGTGAGACGAACCCGCTACTTAGACGGGACAGACCTCTCTAATTGTTAGTTGGCATACTTTCTTTGAAGTACCTATCCTGATGAGTTTGAACGATTGCTCTGCAAGTCTGACATCCTACTTATCACACCAAAATTGACCGACAAGCATATTATCTCGAAAAGCTATATCATTTAGAGAAACGAACTCTTATACTTTAGCCTTTCTTCTCACTTGATAAGGCATCAAGTTTTGCCTCTAATCGCTGCAAGATGAGGTGTTGTTCTTCGATTTTAAGCGTTAGCTCATCAATCTTGGTGTCTCGCTCGCTATCGACAAAGAAACGCGTGATGATGGCTGTCACCATCCCGAAGGTCAAAATTCCAATCAACATCAGGAGGATCGCAATAATCTTAGCGATAGCTGTCTGGGGCACAATGTCTCCGTAGCCAACTGTCGTCATGGTTACGATTGACCACCAGAGGGAATTTAAAAAGGACTGTTTCTCCACAACTGTGAGAACACCACCTGCTACCGTAACCGCTACAAAATTGAGAATCAAGATTTTGGAGAGACCGTTGGTATTCATCAGTTTACGCAAGACATCCCAGAGCTTGCTAGAAACGGCAATCAAACGTGTGAACTTTAATATTCCAAATAACTTGACAAATCGGGCAATACGACCGATTCTGAAAAAGGCTGCTAATTGAACAAAGGGTAAGATCGCAATTAAATCAAGAATATTGGTGCGAATGTATCGTCCCTTATCCTCGGAATAGTATAGCTGACTACTATAATCAAACACGAAAGTAACCCAAAGCAAGGTGTCAAAGATCTGATAAAAGAGACTTTGAGCAGAAAGCACTGCCAGCATTTCACTGGCAATTAGTAACACATAGAGGACAGCCATCACAATCATCGCAACTTCATAGCGCGAGTCATTTATGATTTTCTTAATCATCTTCCTTCCAAGTGAGCGCGGTGCGCTCATCTTCTTTCATTTGTAACATTAGGGCATCAATACCATCAAATTTGATCATTTCTCGGATTTTTTCTAGCCAGTAAATCGTGATATTTTCCCCATAGATATAGCGTTCAAAACCAAAGATATGGGCTTCTAAGCGCAGTTCCGTTCCATCAAAGGTGATATTTTTTCCGACACTAGCCATGGCGCGGTAGCGTTTCCCTGCAATGTCAACATCTGCAACATAGACACCGTCTCCCGGTAAATGCACTGCATCAATCGGAGCGAGATTAGCTGTCGGATAGCCAATGGTACGCCCACGCGCATCTCCATGTACGACAATCCCCCGTGTCTCAAAGGGATAGCCCAATAATTGATTGGCTTCACTCACTCGACCTTCTTGAATCGCCTGACGGATCCGCGTTGACGAGATTTTCTCACCACCCAGCTGCACTTCTCCCACCACTTCGACCTCTCCGTCAAAGATTTCTTTTAAATCGGCAACCGTTGCCCGGCTGTTACCAAAATGGTAGTCAAAGCCCACGACCACCACACGGGCTTGCAGGGTCTTGATATAATGATCGACAAATGCTTGAGGGGTGTTCATTGCAAACTCGCTGGTAAAATCCGTTAAGTAAAGTTGATCTACACCGTACTGCTCAAAGAGTTGGTAACGGCGTTCAACACTCGTCAAATGGCGGAGCAAGTCCGGACGAAAGCGAGCAAAGGCAAGCTGTGGCGACTCGGGAAAGGTCAGAACCGTGACCGTCAGACCACGCTGGTCAGCTATGGCACGCGCCCTATCTAAAAGGGCCTTATGCCCCAGATGAATGCCGTCAAAATACCCCAATACCAACACGGTTTCTCCTTGGGGTTTGATCTCTCTATAATCGTTTATCCTTATCCGTTTCATCATTGTATTATTGTATCATAAAGCCTCAAAAAGACCTAGATAAAAACCTTCCTAGGCTTATAACAACCTTCTCTTTTTTCTAAAATGGCAATGAGCCTATCATCTGCAAAAGCAGCCAGCAGATCAGCGCTCTCATCCAAGCTGACAAAGCGCCCGTGTACCACTTCTACTACCTCTTCTTTTCCAAGCGACACCTGTGGCAAGTCACCAATTCCATGCTCAATCGGTTGCAGAAAAGATTTGTCCCCTGCTTCAAATAGACTAGCAACTTCTTCGATTGTCAGCGCATCTTCTATCACCATGCCAGCCGAACCTGTCCGCACTAGCTTCGACATGTGGCTGGCAAAGCCTAGCCTTGCACCCAAATCGACCGACAGGGTTCGCACGTAGGTTCCCTTGCCACAGCGCACACGGAAGGAAAAGCGGGCACAGTCACCCTCAAAAAGGAGAGGGCTGGTTCGCTCAAACTGGTGAATCACAACCCGGCGTTCCGGACGCTCAACTACTTCTCCTGCTCGTGCGTATTCATAGAGCTTACGCCCCTTGACCTTGACTGCTGAATACAAGGGGGGAACCTGCCTAATCTCTCCGATAAAACACTGCATGGCTCGGTCAATTTCTTCTTCTGTCAAGCTCATTGGAATCGGAGTTCGCTCTACTAGATCACCCGAAGCGTCCTCTGTTGTGGTAGTATAGCCGAGAGTGATTTCCCCCTCATAGACCTTTCCCTCTTCCTGCATGTACTCGATAAGGCGGGTAGCCTTTCCCACTGCAACTGGCAAGACCCCCGTCACATCTGGATCCAAAGTGCCACCGTGACCAATCTTCTTTTCTCCCAAAATCTTGCGCAGTTTAAAGATCACATCATGCGAGGTCATCCCCGCTTCTTTTTTTACATTGATAATTCCTGAAATCATAGAACTATTATAGCATGTTTCGCAACGATTTGGGAATCATTCTTTTGCAAACTGTATCAAGGACTGTTTCGTCACCATATTTAAACAACTTTATATATTATAGCTAATTGTATTATACTACCCCACCCCATCCCCTTTTAACAAGCCCTATTTTCTGAAATCATCTTTTTATTTTTATGCATATATCAGTTCATATTATTGGAATATTCTCCTTTACATGTAGTATAATAAAGTGACAAGTAGCAGATACAAAGTTCCTTCAAAACTCATGGTCTACCCTTGGGGATCCGTATCGATATGGCAAACCTCACCTTACCCTACGTGGCTAGCTTCCTTGTTTGCTATTTGGCAAAGTATGATAAAGGAGAACTAAAATGAAAAAGAATGCCTACTATTTATCCATTGGAATAGCCCTTTACAGTCTATCCCTACTAGCTAGGCCTACTGAAGTCTGGGCAGAAACACCTACTTCTCCCACTCCAGAAGCAAGCACTCCACCCAATACCATAACGGTTAAGAACACGGAACACCAGCAAGCAATACAAGATGCTCAAAAAGCAGGTGTTGAAGTCATTGAATTTGGATACAAGCAGGCCCCCTCCAAGGAGGCAGCAGAAAAGATGGCTCAAGACCAGGCAGACTATATTCGCACTACCACAAAGGAATATCTAGCTGCCAGCAAGACCTATCAAAATGAAGCACCCCACTACCAACAGTATCTAAAAGAACAAGAAAAATTTCAGGACGCTTCCCTTGAATACGCCCAATATGAAGAGCAAGAAAATCACTATCAATCAGAGTTAGCTCGCTATCAAGAACAAGAAAACAACTACCAAAAAGAGTTGGAAAAATATGAGGAAGATCAGGCAGCAAATCTTTCCCTACAAGAAGAATTTGAAAATAGTCAAAAGCAATACGAAAAAGATCAAGCGACCTATCAGGAAAAACTAAGGCACTATGAAGCCGCTAAAAAAGAGGCAGATTTGGCAGTAGCTGATTATCAGCGCAAGGTAGAGAACTATCAAGTTGAGAAGATGCGATATGAGACAGCAAAAAAAGCCTATGATGCCGAAGTTGCAGAAGCCGAGAAACTCACTCAAACAGACGGCTATCTAAGCCAAGTTTCAGCCCAGTACCTCATCTCTCGCTCTGAACCCAATGCCACTGTAAGATTTGAAGGAGTAACTAAATTTATCGGTTCCTCCCATCAGTTTGGTAACGCCTTAAGTGGTATAGGAGGATCAGTTTCTGAGCTCCCCATCAGTCATACACCCATCCTATCTCGTGGTGCCGGTGCTGCAACCGCCGCAAAAGCTGGAGATGGCTACGGTCTTATCTTGGAAAAAGGCAAACCCATCACTGTTATCTACTCAGGATTGGAACAGACCTCTTATGACGGTCAGAAAATAGCCCAACTCGTCTACACCTACGAATTGACATCCACTTTTGCAAGCGACCAGAGTGCTACTGCCTTTATCTATACCGACCCAACCAAAACCATCTACACAGGAACCTCTGGTCAAAATAAGGGGCTTGTTGATTTCACGATCCGTCAAACCATGTCCTACTACTTAGAAAATGGTAAAAAAGTTCAGTTTCGAGAAGATGCCCCTGCCCTCCTTTCCTTTGCCTCACGTAACAATACCTTTGAATTCGGAGAACAGGAGTATGTCCGTTTACATAAGGGCATGACCTTTATCCCTATTTCAGGTTCTTCTGTAACGGGAGAAGATGGATATGTAGCCGCACGAGGCAGTAATAATAGTATTAAGGACGGATCACGTTTTAATCGTGGAGACTGGGATAGTGATGGTCATCCGAACGAATACTATGGAGCAGGTGTTGCTCGGGTGATTGGCGATACCATCTCCTTTGATTTCGGCATTCGTTACAGTCAAGAAAACATCAACCGTTCCAGTCAGCCGCTTCATCTACGTTCAGGCTCTCGTCAATGGTTTACCGTCAATGCAGATATCAAAGCCAAGGGGATCATCAATGCAAGACCGGGAAATCCACCTGTGATGCCGCATGAACCAAACCTTCCCGCCCTACCACTAAAACCAATCGCACCCGTCAAACCCATTGCCCCAACCTATCGCTCTCTCACCAGACCAATCGCGCCCGTTAAGCCCGTTCGCAAACACAGGGTGATTCCCCACAAACCACGTCCACCAAAAGAGGTAGAACAGCCAAAATTCCCAAATATCCCTATTATTTTTATCCAACGGATTGTCTACCCTACTATCAAGATAAACTATGCTAGGCAGTATCGGCCTCCTGTCAGCCAAGCTAATGGTATCCAGGCCACACCAGCGCCCAGCAATAATACAATAGCAACTAGGAATTATTCGCTCCCCCTAACGCTAGAGCAGGCTTCTTCAACCATTATCTATCCAAGCCCAAGCCTTTATCCACCAGCTCTTACTAGACAAAATCCCCACCCTGTCACACCTCCTGCCCTTCCTACACCAGCAAGTCCAACCATCAAAAAGAGCCCTATTCCCCACGGTAGTCCTGCTCTTATGGAAAAAGAATTAAGAGATTACTGGTTCTCCAAAAATACAGGGATTAGCGGAGATGACAAGGAGCTCTTCTTCCGTTTTATCGATGAGCTGGAAAAAGAAGGGCGAGCAAAATATGGAAATGATCTTGCCAAAATCAATCAACATATTGCTAATGGTATTGCTTACAAAGTTTATGGAGTAGGTGGACTGCAACCCAAGGTTGCTGATGTAGGAGAGAAGCCTAAAAACAATGATGCTTTAGATTTGATCGAGAATATCCACAAACTTGATCGTTTTAAAATTGACTTCCCCCATCTGGCTGCCCCAATCGCAACCGCCAGTCAAAGTGGTCTAAAAAAGGAAGTATTAAAAGGCTTACTCGGATTGAATGCGGGAATGTTCTTCGGTGTCATGCCAGGCGACGTCTTCTTTCAAGCCAATTCCTGGCTGGGTGATACATTGACAACTATGAACGAGAAAGATAAAATAACGGACAAGGATGCCTTTATTATCCATACTCTTTATTTAAATAAGCCCTTAAATGAAGCAATTAAACACTATTATAGTATCTCCGACTTAGACAAAAAGAGAGAAGACCTCTATCAACTAGCCCTCAAAGTAAAATATCCTAAAAGTCCAAATCCAGAACTTCTCCTAAAAGTTTCTTCCATCATCAGTTACTCTACCATCGGATTGGTAGCCGTATTCCACATTCTAGCTCCAATAAAGCAAAAATGGAAAGAATTAGAGAGCTGGTGGAATGATTTCAAAGATAACAATTGGAAAGGAATAAAGAGCGGATGGAATGATTTCAGCGATAAACTTAAAGAATACTGGGAAAAATTCACTTCCTTTTTCTCAAAAGACCAAGGAAGTCAAAAATCAGCAGGAAAAGCTCAAGATAAGCAGCTTAATCCTAGCTTGACAACTAGCAAGCAGGGACAGGCGAAGACAGGCAGTCTATTCTCTAAGATGGCACAGGCTATCAAGCCCGTCTCTAAAGTCCTTCACAAAACAATCATCCAACCAGCTAAAAACATATTCAAAACAGTAGGAAACATCTTTCAGAAAAAGGTGGTGCAACCGTTCAAACAATTCCTAAAACCAGTTACCAAACCCCTTCACAAAACAATTGTCCAACCAGCTAGAAACATATTCAAAACAGTAGGAAACATCTTTCAGAAAAAGGTGGTGCAACCGTTCAAACAATTCCTAAAACCAGTTACCAAACCCCTTCATAAAACAATTGTCCAACCAGCTAGAAACATATTCAAAACCGTAGGAAACATCTTTCAGAAAAAGGTGGTGCGGCCGTTCAAACAAGTGAGCAAACCGGTCACTAAAGCTCTTCAGAAAAAAATTATCCAGCCAATGAAAAAAGCAGGGAAGAGCATTCAGAAAAAGGTCATCCAACCGATCAGACAAGCGACCAAACCTGTCGCTAAAACCATCCAAAAAAGAGTCCTTCAGCCTATTCAACGAATTGCCAAACGAGTGACTGCTCCCATCCAGCGCAAGGTCATTCGTCCTGTAAGGCAAGAAAACAGACCCGCAAGGAAACCAAAGGCACCCAAGCCAATCCAAAGAGCAAAAGCGCCCCAAAGACGGGGACGCAAGCCAGCGAAAAAGAAAGGAAGATAAGACCATGCAGACACCTACCAAAAAGAAAAGAAAGATTGTTAGAAAATTACTCTTCTTACTCCTCGGAATCTCTTTCATTTTCATTATCGTTACAGGAAATTTAGAAAGCTATTCCATCTATTATGAACAACAGTTAGCCACCTCGGAAAAAGAAAGGAGGGATAATGTCATCAAAGCAACCATCATCAATCTAAGAAGCTGGAGCCATAAGGATATTCCTAATATGCGCTTTGATTTTGATGGATATAGTTTTATAGAAAATCAGCAGAACTCTTCCACTAAAGACTATCCAAGTATCTCATATAGTCTTTTAGTTCATGTTGACGATACAGGTTATAGGTATAGAGATAAACAAGGTTACACATATGAGTTTAATAACAATCTACAACTCGTAGGAGCTTTTAGCAATAACCATAAATCATTAGATTTTAGACAATTTGATGAAGAACAACTAAAAGACGAGATGTATGAGACACTGAAACCCATTATTGACGCGCAGAAAAAACCCGCTATCTTTAATTTAGTCTGGTTATACAAACTTTTGAGGAAATAAGATCATGCAGACACCTACTAAGAAAAGAAAGATTGTTAGAAAATTACTCCTCTTACTACTCGGAATCTTTTTCATTTTCATTGTCGTTACAGAAGATTTAGAGTCCTATTCCATCTATTATGAAGAACAGTTAGCCACATCAGAAAAAGAAAGAAGGGATAATGTCATTAAGGCAACCATCATCAACCTAAGAACTTTATCTTACAAGGATATTCCAAATATGCGGTATGATTTTGATGGGGTCAATTTTGTAGAGAATCAAAATGATTCTTCTGGAAGCTATTTTCCATCTGTTTCAGGGAATACTGGTGGCTATACATACTTTGATAAAGAAAGAAATAGCTATAATTTTGATGCCGATCTCAATCTAAGATATGGGGTTAATAATGAACATAAAGTACTAGAACCAACTCAAGCAGATGAAGAACAACTAAAGGATGAGATGTACGAAACCATTAGACCTATTATTGAAGCACAGGATAAGCCTGGTTCCTTCAATTTACTATGGTTGTACAAGTTAGTGAGGAAATAAGACCATGCAGACACCTACCAAAAAGAAACGAAAGATTGTTAGAAAACTTCTTCTCCTCCCACTCTTTGGGAGCATGCTCACTTTCTACCTCGTATTCGAGAACCTAAATACCTACTCCATCTATTATGAAGAACAATTAGCCACATCAGAGAAAGAAAGGAGGGACAACGTCATTAAGGTAACCATCACCAATCTTAGGAGCTTACATCACAAGGATATTCCTAAGATGTACTTTTTTACTGGTGGTCTCAATCTGATTCGGAATTTTAACAGTTCTTATACACCCCACTATCCCTCTATTGAGAAAACAACTAATGGATATTCATACCTAAGTAACGACGAAAATAGATATTACTTTGATAATAAACTTAACCTAAGGTATGGAACTACACCCCCTGACTATAAATTACTAGATATAAGTCAAGTAAATGAAGAAGAAATAAAAGATAAGATATACGAAACCATCAAACCTGTCATTGATGCCCAGAAAAAGCCGAAGCTCTTCAATCTATTGTGGTTATACAAGCTGTTGAGGAAATAAGACCATGCAGACACCTACTAAGAAAAGAAAGATTGTTAGAAAATTATTTCTTCTCCTACTCGGAATCTCGTTCATTTTCATTATCGTTACAGGAAATTTAGAAAGCTATTCCATCTATTATGAAGAACAGTTAGCCTCCTCACCAAAAGAAAGGAGGGATAATGTCATCAAAGCAACCATCATCAACCTAAGAAGCTGGAGCCATAAGGATATTCCTAATATGCGCTTTGATTTTGATGGCACCAATTTTGTGGAAAATCAAAACGATTCTTCTGGAAGCTATTTTCCTTCTGTTTTAGGGAATGCTGGACGCTATAGATACGGGGATAAAAATGGTTATGGTTATCATTTTGATGCTAATCTCAATCTAACTTATGCAGTTAAACTTAGTAGTACTGAACATAAAAGACTGGATTTATCTCAATTAAATGAAGAACAACTAAAAGATGAGATGTATGAGACACTGAAACCCATTATTGATGCACGGAAAAAACCCGCTATCTTTAATTTACAGTGGTTATACAAGCTTTTGAGGAAATAAGATCATGCAGACACCTACCAAAAAGAAAAGAAAGATTGTTAGAAAATTACTCTTCTTACTCCTCGGAATCTCTTTCATTTTCATTATCGTTACAGGAAATTTAGAAAGCTATTCCATCTATTATGAACAACAGTTAGCCTCCTCACCAAAAGAAAGGAGGGATAATGTCATCAAAGCAACCATCATCAACCTAAGAACTTTATCTTACAAGGATATTCCAAATATGCGGTATGATTTTGACGGCACCAATTTTGTGGAAAATCAAAATGATTCTTCTGGAAACTATTTTCCTTCTGTTTTAGGGAATGCTGGACGCTATAGATACGGGGATAAAAATGGTTATGGTTATCATTTTGATGCTAATCTCAATCTAACTTATGCAGTTAAACTTAGTAGTACTGAACATAAGAGACTGGATTTATCTCAGCTAAATGAAGAACAACTAAAAGATGAGATGTATGATACACTGAAACCCATTATTGATGCACGGAAAAAACCCGCTATCTTTAATTTACAGTGGTTGTACAAGCTTTTGAGGAAATAAGACCATGCAGACACCTATCAAAAAGAAAAGGAAGATTTTCAGAAAATTATTTCTCCTCCTACTCGGAATCTCTTTCATTTTCATTATCGTTACAGGAGATTTAGAAAGCTATTCCATCTATTATGAAGAACAGTTAGCCACCTCGGAAAAAGAAAGGAGGGATAATGTCATCAAAGCAACCATCACCAACCTGAGAAGTTTGGACTATGAGGATATTCCTAACATGCGCTTTGATTTTGATGGACGAAATTTTGTTGAAAATCAACAAAATTCCTCTACTAAAAACTATCCAAGTATATCAAATGGATTTTTAGTTAGTACGAGTACCAAAGGATATATATACAGAGACAAGAATGAATATACGTATGAATTGGATAATAATCTCCATTTAGTTGATGCTTATGGTACTGATTATAAATCAGTGGACTTAAGACAATTTGATGAAGAACAACTAAAGGATGAGATGTATGATACGCTGAAACCCATTATTGACGCGCAGGAAAAACCCGCTATCTTTAATTTAGTTTGGTTATACAAGCTCTTGAGGAAATAACTCCTGCCCCAAGAAAACCAAAAATAGATAGGGAAACGTAATCGAAGATAAAACATTGTTCCTCCATATTTTAAGGGAACAGGTTGAAAACCTCCGCTGGAGTTTTTCAACCATCAAGATAAGAGTATTGATTTTCAAAGAGGACCAGATAATATAGTCTTTAACGCTCTAGTAAGATTTTGTACCATGAAAAGGTTGGGCAAAAACCCAACTCCATCACAAAGTTCTAAAATTCGAGCAATAGGAAATAAGAAGCCTTTTAGAATTTAGCCAACATGTCCAGCCAGTTCATCTAGACTTTCCTGTACAAACTGAATCATCAAGGCTGTAGGGACTACAATAGAGCCGGCTTGATAGGCTTTGAGAATGTGGTTTAGCATTGCTGTATAGTGCGGCGAACAATGTCCAAGTGCCCATTCTCCGCCCTCTTTCTTGGATAAAAATGTTTCTTCTCTCACATAGGCCAATGTCCGACAGAGGTTTAAAATGGTAGATACGGGATCTTTTGTCACCATCGTTAAGCTATTTTCAATATCGTACCACACACTCTTTAAATAGTCTTTTCGTGTAGGCACTTGAAAGACTTCCGTAAGCTCTTTTCCATATAGGGCTATTCCCCTTTGATAAACAACCATGATATGAGCAGTCAAATCCAGATCGACTCCTTGCATATTGTCACAATACAAGGATACATTTTCTTTGGCTGCTTTTTGATGTTGCTTAGAATAGTGCAAATGATAGGGCATAGGAAAGCAGGGAGGTTTAAGATCTTTCTCACAGACAACACTCATCTCAAGCCCCTTTTTCGGACCAAGGTGCTCAATTTCCATTAAGGCGTGAATCAATCTTGCTTTTTCCGCTAACTTCAAGGATTTCTTAACCACCACTAAAAAATCAATATCACTTTGCTCCCAGGAAAAGCAATCATAGGCCAAAGAGCCATGCAAATAAATCCCACAGAGGTTAGAATCTAATAAGGAGATTATTTCCTCCTTTATGTTATCTAGGACGCTGATGACTCTATTCTCCATACTCTTTCTCCTCAAGTTGATAGGCAAAGCCGATCGCTTTTTTCTCAAATCCATAGTGCTCATAGAAACGGTGGGCAATCTGTCGGTCATTCCCTAGACCACTGTTTAAGGCCAAAGCCTGACAGCCAGCTTCTTTGCCAATAGCTTTCACCTTATCCAATAAAGCAGTGGCAACCCCTTGTTTGCGATACTTACTGTCTACAACGAGGGCTAAAATTCGCAGATAAGTCCCGCTTCGTTCAAAGAAATACATTTGAGCATAACCAATCAAGCCAATCACCTGCCCACCCTGCTCAAAGACTAGCAAGTCATACTCTTGTTTCGCCAACAGTTGACGAAAGCGCCCTTGTAGGTCCGCAAGCTGACTAGGATAGCCTAATTCTGACAATAACTGCTGACAAGCTACGGCATCTTCTTCTTGATACGTTCGAATCATCATTGCTCCTTCAAGGCTTCAAATTTAGCTTTCATGGTTGGATTTTTCCGAGTTAGCTTTTTGACAGTGACATCTTCCAGTTTATTATTAGCCAGTCGTAATTGATTTTCGCTAGTCGTAAGAGCTGCCTTGACCGCTTCCATGCGCTTGATAGCCTTATCAATCTCGTCAATAGCCTTTTGGAAATTCGTACTAGCAGACTGGTAGTTCTTGGCAAAGGCGTTTTTAAAGGTTTCCAAATCCTCTTCAAAGTGAGTGATATCGATATTCTGCTCTCTCACTGAAGCTAATTCCTGCTTGTATTTGAGGGCATTCATGGCAGCATTACGTAAAATACCGATCAGCTGAATGAAAAACTGAGGACGAACGACATACATTTTTTCATATTTGTGGCTGACATCCACAATTCCTGTATTGTAGTAGTCGTTATCCGCTTCTAGCATGGTGACCAGCACTGCATATTCACACTCCTTCTCCCTACGATCCTTGTCTAACTCCTTGAAGAAATCTTCGTTTTTATGCTTTTTGACCGTATCATCTGCTTCATTTTTCATCTCAAACATGATAGAGAGGATTTCCACACCATTTTCGTCCACCTCACGGTAAATATAATCTCCTTTTGATCCGCGACTAGAGATTAGATTATCCTTTTCAAAATAGGCATTGGGAAAGGCTAGATGGCGAACCTTGTTAAACTCTGCCTCTGCATACAATTCCAGACTTTCTCCGATCGCCTTGGTCGACTGTTGAGCCTTGAAGTTCTTGTAAAATTCAACCTGCTCGTTGGCAGCCTTTAATTGCAATTCAAACTCCTGCTTGGTCGTTGCAAGGACTAATTCCTGTTTTTGCTCCTGCAAGAGCAGGTCAGTCTTGATCGCGTCGCGCTCCTTTTCAACGGAAGCAAGTGCCAATTGCAATTCATGCTCTTTCTCTAGGCGAATTTTTTCAATCTGGGCTTCAAGCACAAGAATTTCCTGATCCTTTTGAGATAAGGCAGAACGAATCTCCAGCTCTGACTGTTTTTCTGCCTGCTCTAGTCGAGCAGCCAATTCAGCGATTTCCTTGTCTCGCTTTGCTAGCTGCTTTTGCAAATCATTTTTTGCCTTTTCTGCAACCAATTCTGTCTCACGCGCCAAGCGCTCATGCAATTCTTTTTCAAATTCGGCTCCACGAACCTGATCCAGTAGCTGGCTGTATTCTGTTTCATTGACCTGAAAGGCCACCCCGCAGTGCGGGCATGTTAATATCTGCATGTCTTCTCCTTGGTGATGCTCTATTTTTGTCCATTCCAGTATAGCAGAAAACACCAGAAAATTCTGCTTTAATGTGGTCAAGTAAGCCTTCCTAAAAAAGAAGCTATGAACTGCTTTATCTTCTTCAAACGCCTGTTATAGTCGTTTCGCTTTAAAACGCACTATTCAGACATGCTCTAACAGAGTTGTGTTTTGGCAGTAATTCCATAACCTTTTTCTTGAGATTCGCCCAAGCCTTTTTAATTTGACAAAGAAGTTACTGGTCATGCTTTGTCTGTAAATCATGAGTACGATAAACTTATCATTCACTTGTCCAGCAAGTGTCCCTCTGTTCCTAATTTTTGTTCCCACCTGTGCAAAGTCGTTGGATTGATACCAATCGGAATCGAACCTAAACCACAGCTCACTGACAAAGCCTAATTAAAGGTTATACACCCCTAGCTAGCATCACAGTAGATGTCCGATTATCGCTAACACGCAATCTACTTGCCTCTACGAGGGCTTACGGCGAACTAAAACTCCTGTTCTGTCGCCTATTTTGTTAAAGCCGAGAGATAGAAAGAATACACTCATGCCAAACGCCCTGTGTATCGCGAGATTCATTTTTCAGTTGCAATTATTTCCAAATTCCCATCTTTCCCTATATAATAAAAGGGCAATAGATAAACTCGAAAGGTGAAAACAATGTCATTACCCATTTTTTTGGAATTAGTAGAAATAAAGGCAAAGACAGCCAGTATCTTGCCCTTTTTGATTGGATTATGTTTCAGCTACTATGTCTACGGATCTCTACACCCTCTTCCTGTCATCGTCTACTTTGTAGCCATGCTCTTGTTCAATATGTTTGTGGATGTCTGGGATAACTACAATGACTATCGGCATGCCTTGGATTTAGATTATCGGGGAAAGACCAATATTATCGGACGCGAAAACCTCTCCCTGCATTCGGTTGAAGGTCTCATGTTGCTTATTTTTTCCAGCTCTCTTATCATTGGTCTCATCTTATCCTGGTTTGTTGGCTGGCCCTTGTTAGTCATGGGAGGATTTTGCTACGCTATTGGAATCTTTTATTCATCTGGTCCAAGACCCTTATCTAGTCTACCCTTAGGAGAAGTTTGTTCAGGATTTACCATGGGCTTTATGATTAGCCTTATCTGCGTCTACCTCAATACTACTCCCCACTTCAACTGGGATTTCAGGACACTTGCCCAGATTTTTCTTATCGCTCTTCCCAACACGCTCTGGATTGCCAATCTCATGCTAGCCAATAACCTCTGTGATAAGGAAGAAGATGAATGCAATCAGCGCTACACTTTGGTGCATTATATCGGTATCAAAGGTGGGCTCTATCTATTTGCGACTGCAAATGGGCTAGCTCTACTTGCCATTGTCTGTCAGGTCTGGCTCGGACTTGCTCCACTAAGCTGTCTCCTCATCCTGCTCTTACTCCCCTTTATCGTAAAGCAGACCCGGCTCTTATGGCAGAAACAAGTCAAATCAGAGACCTTCCCCTGTGCTATCAAGATTTTAGCCCTAGGTTCAACAGTTCATGTTGCCACCTATGCTCTCGGAATCATTATAGGTTAGAAGCGATCTAGGATGAGAGGCAATGATCTGGCTTACACCTTAGCGCAGGGCATCAACAGCATGACTAGAACTGCACTAGCTTCTAAACCGCCAAGCCTTTCTTTCCCATTAAGAAAATCCTACACTACTAGCGCGTGTAGGATTCTCTTTGCTCTCTTACCTAGCATATTGCAACAAGGAGCACAATAAGCCCATAGCTGTTCCTTTTGTGACAAAATATCGGCTCAAGCATCTGAAAATAAGAGCAAAAACACTTCTGTTCTTATCTAGCCAGTAATCGCTATGACCTAAATCAATTAGTACAGTTGTGAAAGGGGTCTAAATGAATAAGGAAAATAATAAAAAGAGGTTCTTATATGAAAGTAGCTTCCTGTGTAACAGATTCCCACATTAACTATGTGATTGCCACAATAGAAGCGATCCGTAGATTTCACCCCAAACTATAAGTGGCGATTCTTTCCTCAAACTTGTCGAGTGGCTCTAAGACCAAACTTAGTCATCTGCCACTTGAGGAGTTGAGGTTCTATACGGAGATTGCTCAAGCTAAACTTGAAAAGCTCCCGCTCACACTACATCACATCACCCTAGAAACCTATTTCCGATACTTTCTTCCAGACTTGTTGCAAGACTGGGATAAGGTCTTGTATTTAGATAGAGATTTGTTAATCTCGGGAGGGGCGCCCAGCTCTGGGAAACAGACTTACAAGATGCCTATATGGCAGGTATAGCAGAGCTAGACATCTCCTACCACTATGCGGAATATAAACAGAGTATCGGTTTTAAGCCGGAGGAATTGTATGTAAATGCCGGTGTGCTCTTGATGAATCTTGCTGCGATGCGGCGCGATCAGATTACAAATTTTCTCCTGTCAGAGACAGTTCACTTGAAAGATCGGATTCAGTTCCAAGATCAAGATGTCATCAATATCGCCTTAAAAGGAAAAATTCTAGAACTCCCTTTGCGATTTAACTACACTGCTGAGGCGATGAGACAAGCCCGCCTCCCACTAGATGAAGTGGTGATTTTCCACTACAACTCACACCAGATCAAGCCCTGGTCTGCCTGGGATAAGAATTGGACGGGTCAACTAAAGTCGAGTATCTCCTTGTGGCGAGACAACTATCTAAGTGTGATGAGACAACATGGCGGTGTTAGTCTGATTGTCGCCTTTCACAATCAGATGGCTAACCTTTCTCAAACTCTTCACAGCCTTGTCAATCAAAGCTATCACAATTTTGAACTTATCCTCATTGACGCAGCTTCAACAGATGAATCCGCTAAAATCTGTCAGGCATTTGCTGAAAAGGATCGGAGGATTCACTATCATTATCATGCCTCGACCTCTTTAAATGAAGCCAAATACCAAGGAATACAAGTGGCAAGCCGTCCCTATGTTTTATTGATCGAGGAAGGAGATTTCCTTTTTGAAGAGAGCCTCCAAGCCCTCTACGACGTAGCGGAATCAACGCAGGCAGACATTGTCGTAGGTGCCTTTGCCCGCTTCTTCAAAGATCGCTTCCAATTCCTATCCTATCCCTCTTACCAGCTAGCGCAAAAGAGCCTTACAACCATCTCCCAAGAGATGGAGGAATCTGACCTCCGCAATCTCTACTACACCAAGGCTTGGGGCAATCTCTATCGCAGGAGCCTCTTACATGGCATCACATTTAGGGGAAATCAAGAACGGCAAGAAGCCTTTGTCTGGCAAGCCTACCAACGTGCCCAAACGATCCAATGCTTCCAGCAACAGACTTATGTAAGGCGGATATAGCGCAAAACACGCAGACAATTCTTTCCATTTGCTACCTTGCGGAACTGGCGAAATAGGCATTGAACCTGTCATAGAAAACCTGATTTTGGGCTGAAAGCAACTGATCGATATGCCGGAAAGTATAGTGTTTTGCTGTAACTAGCTAAAGATAGAATACTCACGTCTCTGTTCAAACCGTGCTTAACCAACGTTCAATTCCCAAATAATCTAATGTATGTAAGTCTTTCAAGTGTTGACAGTCACTCCCCGACTGTTATAGTCATTTAGTTTATATTTTTATTACTTCGTTAACTCGTCTTGCTGTACCCCAGTACTACCTGCGACTCGTTGCCTAGTACTAAAAATAAACTAAACAACTATAATACCCTATCCGTAAGCAGGCATAGCCTGCAAACTAGGAGTTTTGACGGGTAAAAAAACTCCAGTGGACGTTTTTCAGCCTACTCTCGAAAAGGAACCACACCTGTAAGCAACTAAAGTTGCAACAGTTGCATCTCTATTTTCCTAGCTTTTAACCCGACTGTAATTATAAAAGAAAACCGAAACGATTATATGTGTTGTAAATTGCTTTGAATACTACCGTTTTTTCGTAAAACGTGGTATGATTATGATATAGAAAAAAGAAATTTTAGGAAAGGAACTGGACTATCCGTTCAGCTCTCAATCGGAGGGATATTATGACGATCGAAACGCTGGCTCGTCTGCAATTCGCGATGACCACTATCTTTCACTTCTTCTTTGTACCATTTAGCATTGGTACCGCTTTAGTCGTAGCCATTATGGAAACCTGCTATGTGGTGACCAAGAAAGAAGAATATAAAAAATTAACCAAATTCTGGGGCAATATTATGCTGCTGAGTTTCGCAGTCGGTGTGGTAACCGGAATTATCCAAGAGTTCCAATTCGGAATGAACTGGTCGGACTACTCGCGCTTTGTTGGCGATATTTTCGGAGCTCCTCTTGCAGTTGAAGCCCTCCTTGCTTTCTTTATGGAATCAACTTTCTTAGGACTTTGGATGTTCACTTGGGAAAACAAGAAAGTCAGCAAGAAACTCCACGCTACCTTTATCTGGTTGGTCGTCTTTGGTTCCTTGATGTCTGCCATGTGGATTTTGATTGCGAATAGCTTCATGCAGCATCCTGTCGGCTATGAGATTGTGAATGGTCGCGCACAGATGACCGACTTTGGTGCCTTGATCTCCAATCCTCAATTCATCTACGAATACAGCCATGTGGTTACTGGCGCTATTACCATGGGTGGTATCTTAGTGGCTGGGATGTCTGCTTTCCGCCTCTTGAAGAAAGAGAGTTTGACAGAAGCAACTCAAGCCCTCTATAAAAAGTCAATCCGCATCGGTCTCATCATCTCTTTAATCGGCTCTATCACTGTTCTTGGTGCAGGTGATGCACAAATGCAGGCTCTCATCGAAGATCAGCCAATGAAATTTGCGGCTATGGAAGGTGACTATGAAGATTCTGGCGACCCTGCTGCTTGGGCAGTCGTTGCTTGGGCTGATGAAGCAAAACACAAACAGGTCTTCGGTGTCAAAATCCCCTACATGCTTAGTATCTTGTCCTACCATAAGATGTCAGGCTCTGTCAAAGGGATGGAGACAGCCAATGAAGAATTGATTGCCAAATACGGCGATCGCAACTACTTCCCAATGGTCAACCTACTCTTTTATGGTTTCCGGATTATGGCAGGTTTTGGCACTCTGATGCTCCTTGTATCAGCGCTGGGACTATTTTGGACCCGCAAGAAAAATCCTGTCCTCTACGAAAAGAAATGGATGCTCTGGCTTGTTGCTCTGACAACTTTCGCTCCATTCCTAGCAAATACTTTCGGTTGGATTGTCGCAGAACAAGGTCGCTATCCTTGGACAGTCTATGGTCTCTTTACCATTGAACAAAGCGTCTCACCCAACGTATCTGTCGCGTCTCTGACCATCTCAAACATTGTCTACTTTGTCCTATTTACCGCCCTAGCAATCACCATGATTAAATTAGTTATCCGCGAATTACAACACGGACCTGACTACCAGCACAAGGGGCTTCACATGGGTGGCTACTCTTCTGTTGACGCATTTAACAAGGAGGCATTCTAAAAATGAGCAACTTACAATTATTATGGTTCTTCCTCATTGGCCTACTATTTTCCGGCTTCTTCTTCCTTGAAGGATTTGATTTTGGGGTAGGAATGGCAGTGCAGTCATTGGCAAAAAATGAGTTAGAAAAAGATCAGATTGTTGAAACTATCGGTCCTGTTTGGGACGGAAATGAGGTCTGGCTACTGACTGCAGGTGGCGCCATGTTTGCCTCTTTCCCTTACTGGTACGCTTCTTTATTTAGTGGCTACTACCTCATCTTATTGATCATCTTAGTCGGCTTAATTATCCGCGGGGTTTCCTTTGAATTTCGCCACAAAGTCCCTGTGGAAGAAAAACAGCGCTGGAACTGGGCACTGTCTATCGGATCTTTCCTCGTGCCTTTCTTTTTCGGTCTCATGTTCATCAGTTTGATTCAAGGCATGCCACTCGATGCAGATGGCAATATGTCTGCCCGTTTTAGTGACTACTTCAACCTCTTTTCACTGGTAGGTGGGGTCGCTATGGTGCTCTTGACCTATCTTCACGGCTTGAACTATATCAGCCTGAAAACGGATGGTGCTATTCGTACGCGTGCTCGTCAATATGCCCAAAAACTCTATCTTGTCCTCTACCTCGGCTTGGTAGCTTTTGCGCTCTTGCTCTTCTTCAAAACGGACTTCTTTGAACTGCACCTCATACCAACCTTAGCCTTGGTCGTTGCCATTGTAGTCCTCACCGCAGTAGCTCATCTGTCTATTCTGAAAGAAGCGGAAATGACAGCCTTTCTTGCGAGTGGACTTTCCTTGGTAGCAGTCGTTGCCCTCTTATTCCAAGGACTTTTTCCTCGCGTGATGATTAGCTCAATTAGCTCTCAATACGACTTGCTGATTGAGTCAGCTTCCTCATCCCCCTACACGCTTAGCATCATGTCGATAGTAGCCCTGACCTTGGTACCATTTGTCTTGGCATACACCGTTTGGACCTACTATATCTTTAGAAAACGGATCAAATTGCCAGTCATTGGAACGGAGGAGCACCATGCTGGATAAAGCTGTGATGCGCTTGTCCGGTGTTTATCAACTACTAAGATTGCTTGCAGGATTAGACATCCTTCAGGCAATCTTTATTATCGGACAGGCTGTGGGACTAAGTCGGGCTATTACAGGTATCTGGGAGGGCAGGGCGTTAGAAAGCCAACTCCTACCTGTTGCTTCTTTCTTCGCTTGCTATCTGGGACGTCACCTTATCAACTACCTCAAGGACGAGCGCTTAGATCGGTTTGCAAGCCAGCAGGCCAGTCAACTTCGTGGGCAACTGCTTCGAAAACTCTTTGAATTAGGTCCCCATATTGTTCAAAAAGAAGGTTCTGGTAACATGATCACCATGACCCTTGACGGGATTTCCTTAGTGGAAAATTACCTGCACCTGATTTTAAACAAGATGATGAATATGAGCATCATTCCCTGGGTGATCCTCGTCTTCATCTTTTACCTAGACTGGGAATCTGGTCTGGTTCTTCTTATCGTCTTCCCAATCATCATCTTATTTATGATTATCTTGGGATACGCTGCGCAAGCGCGAGCAAATCGCCAATACGCACAATATCAGCTACTATCCAATCACTTTTTAGATACACTCCGAGGGCTTGATACCTTGAAGTTTTTTGGTCGCAGTAAGTCCTATGCCCAAACGATCTACCAGACAAGCGAACACTTTCGCAAGGCAACAATGAATGCTCTACGGATTGGGATTTTATCCACCTTTGCCCTAGACTTCTTTACAACCCTATCGATTGCAGTGGTCGCTGTTCTCCTCGGACTTCGCCTCATCAACGGTCAAATGCTACTCTTTCCAGCCTTGACCATTCTTATCTTGGCGCCTGAATATTTCCTACCCGTGCGCGATTTTTCAAGTGACTACCATGCGACCTTAGACGGTAAAAATGCCATGCAAAGCATGCAGCAAATTTTAAATACGCCTAGTATCCGTAAGGAGCAGGTCACTATCGCCCCTTGGACTCACGATAGTTGTTTGGAATTAGATCGCATTTCCATAGCCTATGAAGGGAAAAAACTCTTTGGAGACACGTCCCTTACATTTTCTGGCTATCAAAAAATCGGTATCATTGGTATGAGTGGCTCTGGAAAATCTAGCCTCATCAATCTCCTTGGCGGATTTTTAGCGCCTGAAGAAGGGAAGATTCGGATTGATGGTCTTCAAATGGCAAATCTCGATCAGGAAGACTGGCGAAAGCAATTACTCTATATCCCCCAGCATCCCTATATCTTTGAAATGAGCCTGCGGGACAATATCACCTTCTATACTCCATCCGCCAGTGATGCAGAAGTTCAAGAGGCAATAGCAGTTGTCGGCTTAGACGAACTCGTGGCTAATTTACCAGAAGGACTGGATACCCGTATCGGAAATGGGGCACGGCCTCTCAGCGGTGGTCAGGCGCAACGGATTGCCCTTGCCCGTGCCTTTCTCGATAAAGAACGCCGTGTGCTCCTACTTGATGAGCCAACTGCTCATCTTGATATTGAAACCGAGCTAGAGCTCAAAGAAAAAATGCTCCCCTTGATGGACAATCGTCTGGTTCTTATCGCCACTCATCGCCTCCACTGGCTCCACCAGATGGACTATATCTTGGTAGTCGATCAAGGACAAATCGTTGAAATGGGAAGCTACGAAGAACTCTTGAGCAACAAAGGCACATTCTATCACCTAAAAACTGCAATGGGAGGAAATCATGGCTAAGATTCCATTATACTCAATGAAAATCAATAAGAGCCGAGAAAAGGCATCTGAAGATCGAACTGGCGTTCATCAAGACCAATCGACAACGTTTCGTTTTGATTTTCAAAGAGTATTATTTCGAGTTATTAGAACGGACAACTGGGTCAAACCATTTTTTAAACAGTACAAGCTGGCCTTGGTGACCGCCTTATTCCTTGGCTTTTTGACCTTCTTTAGTGCAGGCGCCCTAATGTTTATTTCAGGCTTTCTGATTAGCAAATCCGCCTCTCTTCCGACCAACATTCTCTTGGTCTACATCCCTATTGTCCTCACACGAACCTTTGGTATTGCCCGGCCCGTCTGTCGTTATTTGGAACGACTAACCAGCCACAACTGGGTCCTCAAAATGACCTCTCAACTCCGCCTCAAACTCTACCAGACCTTGGAACAAGACGCCGTTTTTATCAAACGTGATTTCCGTCTGGGCGATGTTATCGGACTGTTGGCTGAAGACATTAACCACCTGCAAAATCTTTACTTACGGACGATTTTCCCAACAGTCATCGCTTGGCTGCTCTACATCTTTATCGTCAGCGCACTTGGTTTCTTCTCTTGGTGGTTTGCCTTGTTCATGTTGTTCTACTTGGCAATTCTCCTCTTGGTCTTTCCTCTATTCTCCGTCTTGGTCAATGGTGCAAGGCAGCAAATCGAAAAGACCTTAAAAAATAATCTCTATACAGAGTTAACCGATAATGTCTTGGGAATTTCCGATTGGATATTCAGCCATAGAGGAGCAGAATATGTCGCTCTCCATGAACATTCACAAGACCAGCTTATCGCTGTTCAAGCCAAGATGAAGCATTTCCAAAATAAACGAGCTCTCATCTTTGAAATGGTGTACGGGCTCTTAATTCTTGCTACCTTCATCTGGGCTAGCGGACGGTTCCTTGGAAATCATGGTGGACAAGCCAACTGGGTCGCAGCCTTTGTCCTCTCGCTTCTTCCCATTATTGATGCCTTTGCAGGACTTTCAACAGCTAGTCAAGAAACCAACAGCTATGTAGATTCGATTGAACGGCTCAATCATCTTCCTAACTTACGACCTGAGACAGTAGCCGACATGCAGCCGCAAGCTCCTTACGATTTTCAAATTGAAAATCTTAGCTTCTGCTATCCAAATGACACAAGGCTAGTGCTAGACCAGCTAGATTTGACCATTCCGCAAGGACAAAAACTTGCCATTCTCGGTCGGAGCGGTTCAGGAAAAAGCACCCTTGCAACCCTATTGCGGGGAGATCTAGTCCCTAGCTCAGGAGCAGTTCTCTTTGGAGGCGTGCCAGTAGCTACACTAGGTGAGAGCATCCCGTCTTATATCGGCGTCATTCAACAAGATCCCTACCTGTTTCGGACTAGCCTGCTCAACAATATCCGTCTCGGAAATGAAAAGGCTGACCTAGAGCAAGTCTGGCAGGTTCTTGAACGTGTTGGCTTAAAGGAGGTGGTAGAGACCCTCCCACAGGGACTGGATACAATGGTAGACGAAGCCGGCTTGCGTTTCTCTGGAGGAGAACGACATCGAATTGCTCTTGCTCGTATTCTCCTAAAAGAAACGCCTATCGTGATTCTGGACGAGCCAACCGTTGGATTAGACCCGATTACCGAAAAGCAGGTCTTAACCACCTTTATGGAAGAGTTAAAAGGAAAAACGGTTATCTGGATTACCCATCATTTAAAGGGGATTGAATACACAGATCAGGTCATCTTCCTTGAAAATGGTAAGCTCGAAATGGCAGGAAGTCCTGCTAATCTAGCTGAAACCAGTCCGCGCTTTCGCCAGCTCAAGGCTGTTGATGATGGTGAAATGTAAAAAAGGTTGTACGTCAACCTTTTTCTTTATGCTCTATGCTCTTTTAGGAACATTGCTTCATACTCATACTCTGCACAAATCACATTCAAACCTCACTAGCCTTGTCGTAGGTCACTAGGCGTTTAAAAGCAGTTGGATGCCTGCCTATAACGATTAGGACAACATAGCAAGGAATCAGAAGCAATTCTAAATGAACTAGCACCACTCTTTTTCAAAACAATTTCTTGGCGATAGGAATAGATAAAAAGTGAGACAGTCCGATTCTTCCATCATGGCTATGTCTCACTTTTGCTATTTAAACACTTCTTTCTAACAAGCGCTGGGTCATGCGGAGTAGTATATCTTTGGCAGGATGAGGTGGTAATTGCATAATGGCTGCAACTGCTTTTTGGGTAAAGCGTCCAGCTAGCTCTCGCGCGTCTTCTAGCCCTCCTTCTCTCTTCATCAGAGAAACGACAACCGCGACATCTTCTGCTGTCATAGCCTGTTGTTTCTCCAGATAGGGACGAAAGGCGTCTGGATTTTTCTGAAGAGCACAAATCAGTGGTAAATTGTAGATCCCCTGACTAATATCTTCTAAGACAGGCTTATTGAGAACTGCCTTATCTTCTGTATAGTCTAGCAAATCATCCACCATCTGAAAGGCCATGCCAATATAAAAACCGATATGTCCTGCCAGCCGAACAGTAGCTCGATCCGCTCCTCCAAAATAAGCCCCTTCTCGACTTGCTAGCTTAAATAAGGCAGCTGTTTTTCCCGCCGCAGACCGCAGATAGGAACGAATCGTCTGGTCTTGCCTATAATAGGCTGACATCTGATCCAATTCACCTAACAAAATCTTCTTCATGGTCTTGGCGTTAACAGTCATGTAAGGAGAATTGGTCATAGACTCTAAGAGCAACTCGAAAAAGACGGTAAAGAGCAAGTCCCCTGTGTAGACCGCAACATCCTTACCAAAACGACTTTGAATCGTTACCTGCCCTCTCCTTAGTGGCGAGTCATCAATGACATCATCATGAACTAGGGTTGCCAGATGTAAGACTTCAAGTGACGCGGCAGCTGTCACCAACTCTTCCTCGCCTAGCCGCCTTGTCCCACCAAATTCCGCAAATAAAAAGAAAAAAGCTGGTCGCAAATATTTTCCACCCGCACTATTTAAAGCCACAAGCGCCTGACCAATGCTCTGGTTGCGAATCTGCAGTTTCCGCTCAATCAATGTCCTCACACTATCAAGTTTTTCTCCCAAATCTGGATAGCAAGCCCAATACGATACCATTCCTAATCTCCTTGATCCCCTCGTTGCTCTCTATTTTACATTATTTAGACTGTAATAGCTAGTATCGCAGTTTATATTTTACAAAAAAGGGAAGTTGAAATTGATAAGGGCAAGATAGCATTTTCCCATATCACTGATATTCAGCTTTTCACAATAGATTTAAGCCTTGTTGATATAAATAGAACTCCTCTACTTTGTCCAAATCCTTTGACTCTTACATTGGATACACTCTTCTTAGCCCTATTTATACTCGTCAAAAATCAAAATCTGACATCGTTAACTCGCCTTGCTATACCCCAGTACTACCTGTGACTCGTTGCCTAGTACTAAGGCTATAATGTCATCAAATCGAATTTTATAACTCATACGCCCTCCTTAATTCAGACCTGAAAACAGGGACTGTCCTAAGACATTGTCCGTCCGAGCAAGCTCCTTACCTGCATCTGAAATGCGGGAAATATTGGTTGCTAATATAAATATTTATTATATTTTGACAGTTCTTATTATTGTATAATTAGTTATTCAGATAATGCCAGTCGCCGCTGTGCGAAAACTACCCTAATCATTGATTAGGGTAGAGGCAAACTGAAAGACTTGAGGCTTTCAGTTTAGCAATGAAACGACAAAGTCAGTGGAAAAACTGCTCCGCAGCTCCCCATATCCTATTTGTCACAGCCAATCCCCTGACTGTGACAACGTGCCACGCACTAAAGGCAGAATAGCAAAAATGAAACCTATAAATTCTTACAATCTGGAATTCATTGAATATTTTAGCTTCCGTTATTTTTTAATAATACCTTTGCTGCATCTGAATCTAAATAGTCTTTTAAAATATGCATAGTATATTCTATCGCTTTTTCGTCCTTACCAAGGGCATATTTCACATTTTCTTTAATATGACTATCATCAATAAAATTATAAAAAAATCTTCTACTCATGAAAGACTTTTCTGGGTAATTCGGATTGGGAAGAAGCACATCAAAAGTTCCACCTTCCCCAATATTGAATTGAAGATTTTTTCCTGTTGAAGAAATTCCCATATCAATTTGTATTGAATTATATTCTATTATAAATCCAAAATCTTCAAATTGACCAGTTGTAACTGGCAACGTATCTAAATCAATCGAAAATACAATATTTAATGCTTGTTTAACATTGTTATATCCTAAACTCTCTCTTACTGGTAAATAACCTATTTCTTTCATTTATACGCCCTCCAATAATCACCATATTTTTCTATTTTATAACCATTTTCTGACAAAATATTAAGTTCTTTAACATATGATTTTCCAATTTTCTGAGTTCGATATATTTCTTCTGCTTTAAACGGATTAGAAGTTAAAACAAAATCTTTTCCTTCCCTAATTTGATTCATCAAAAATTCATCATTCACTTTGTATGCTAAGTTAGGATCTACTTTTGCAATCGCATTCCAGCCATTAGCCCCTCATCAAAGTAAGTTAATACTTAACAAAAATCAAAATCTGAATTATAATAATGATATGAACTTTACACAAGACCACATCAGAGAACTTCGAACAGCCCTTAAAGACAAGTCACTCACTGCCTATCACAAACGGCTTCAAGCAG
>NZ_MSJL01000019.1 GCF_001921825.1 Streptococcus acidominimus | reverse complement strand
CCAATGTGACCTTAACCAACTTACTCTACAATATCTGTCGTTTTGAGCAAATCAAACGACTGGGATTGCCATCATGGGCTTAGTGCGCCCAAAAATAGGAAAATAAGCAAAAAGTAAGCTTCGAAAGTGAAGCTTACTGGAATTAATGCTTACAAATAGGGCTTACTTAACAACTACTTGAAGTTTTTAGAGGTGCCCGAATATATCTTATTTTAGCAAATCTATCATCATCATATTCACTATCTTCTATTTCAATGTTAGAAAGATAGCCCGGCACCGTCAGTTCTTTCACTGTATAGTCAATTGGTTGCCCATTTTCATAAATGGGAAGATCTGTCCAGTTATATCGCCAGTAGTTCTGTTCATTTAATGTTTGAGGAGATCCAAGAGGAACACCGTTCGCGTATAATTGCACTTGAATGCTTTGTAGTCGTTTGTTTGACACATTAAAGAGTGCTGGCATGGCGTCCAAATTTGTAGGGATTGCACCAGTATTCTCACCGTCATTCCATGTTTTATACACCATAACATCCATACGGTCAATGGCATTTGTAACGGTAAATCCTTGTGCCATATTTCCTGAAATCGTACTTGTATATTCAGGAACGCTTACTTCTTGAACGGAATAGTTGATTTCTGCTCCGTTATCATCATATTTATTTAAGTTTTCAAAAGTATCTGTCCAATGATTGCCAGCATGAAGCATCAAGGTTTTGTTTGCAACCGCGACTCCATTTGCCAATAATTGAATCACAACATTTTCTGGACGTTTACCGCCCTGATCATCACTGTCATCCCATACTTTGGTGACGGGGATAGAAATCTTTTCTTTCGTATTCTTAATGGTACGAATGACACCATTTTGTCCGACCGTCACTTCGATCGGTGTTTTGTCTAGGGCATAGCCCTTGGGTGCCTTGACCTCAACAATGGTGAATTTCCCCTTGGCTACTTCGTCAGCTGAATAAACCTTGGATTGACCAACACCATCTTTTTCGATTTTAACGATCTCTTTCTGACCACTTGGTGAAGTGATTTCAAATTCCGCTCCGTTCAGCAAGGCTCCTGTTTCTGCATCTTGCTTATACAGAGTGATACAGTAACCAGTTTCTAATTGGATCGTCCCTCCTGTTGTGATTTTCGTTGAACGTGTCACACGGTGGACTGTATTTTGTCTTTCCGTACTCGTTGTGAGATCTGTTTCTCCACCTTTCATGGATAATTCATTGATGACATCTGTTCCATTTGCAGGTGAGCTTGTTGAATAGTAGACGTTATAAGCAGCTGGTTTCCCGTTTTTAGCCATTCTGCTAGCAGTATTCAATAATTTCAAGGTATAAGTCGTATAGGCACTGTTATAGTCGATTGTATAATCTTTTCCTGCTTCAAGTACAGTTGACTCCGTCAAATTCAAGTTCGCATTAAAATAGCCTGCCAAAACCTTCACCTTTTCAGGAATAAATTGCATAGGTGCAGAATCATCTGGGATCGTATCCTTTAGGGTGATTGTCTCATAACTCGATTGATTGGTATTGACCCGTAAAACCCAGTTATGGATATAGTCACCACTTTTGCCTAGGGTCTGCGAGGTCCATGACTCTTTCGTCATCACTCCGCCAATCTTAACAAAATTTTCTTTTTTTATCCCTTCTGTATAGTCATGTGATGTTCGTTCTTTCACTGAAATAGAATGGGTAATGGTTTTATTGGTCTCCGTAGACGGATAGGTGAGCGTTTGTCCGTCAATTAGTTGGCTCACTTTGAAATCGGTATAAAAGGTTCCCTTTACTCCTTGGACTTGGCTACCACCTTTCTTTTTGAGGTATTCTTGTAGATCTTTGAGAGTAACTCTCACTGTTCCACCCTGTCCTTCTCCATTTGAAGTTACAAGGGCTGTTCCGACAGCAACATCTGTCTCCTTATCTTTCAAATCAAAGTTAGTGTTGTCAATGGTGATGGGTGCAGGTATCGTGAATGTAAAATAATCTCCATCTGCTAGATTTCCATCATACTTTGATAAATCAAAATTGGTCTCAAATCGGTAGGTGACATCTTTTATCAGCTGATAAGAATCTGAACCACCTATCCTAAGATGTTCTCCATTATTGATATCCCATAACTTAATATCTGTTAGTACATTTTGTAGTTCTTTTGCTTGAACGGCCGTCGCACTTGCCCCAATACCTAATAATGTGACAAGGGTAGCTAAAAGCAGGACGAACCACTTCTTACATTTATCCATTTTTGTCCTTTCTATTTATAAATCATTCGCTGATTTATAACTTATACTCTTCGAAAATCAAAATGAAACGTTTTTAAAAGTCGTGATGAATGACCTTCAACCCCTTGTGAAAAAGGGACATAGCTGTTCTAGTTCCACTAGTTACAGATCTGGCTCCCTTTAGGGGGACATAGCTGTTCTAGTTTCCACTAGTTACAGATCTGGCTCCCTTTAGGGAGACATAGCTGTTGCAACTTTAGTTGCTTATGGGTCTTTTTGATTTTCATTGAGCGTTCTCATTTTTTCGTAGACCGGCATGCCTCCAATAACGGCGGCTACAAATACCACTACAAAACACCGTTCGCCTATCGAGAGTGCCCTTTTCCGTCACCACTTGACGCCCACATCTTTTGCAGGTAAACGTACGGCTTTCATAAAAATCAATTCGTTTTTCCATGACTACTTTACCTCCCTTTGCTGAACACTTCCTCTCTAAATGATGAGCATCTTAACTCCTTTTCAATCGCTGGCTTTCTTGCTTCTAGCCTGCTTGCTCTGATTCTAAAAACTTCTACGCTCTTAGATCCGAGAAAAAACGAGATACACGACAGTCTCAATCTTCGGAAAATCTACCCACCATCCCAGCCCTTGTCCGCTATCGCTTCGCTCAAGAAAATTTGAAGATGAACATTCGTTCGCTCATGCAGCATTCTTTTCCCTCCCTTCTAAATCTATCACACTAACAAGCTCTCTTTTATATAGATATATGGTCTATACCAAAGAATAATTTATTTTTATATGCATTATTATTTTTGGTATTTCTAATTCTTTATCAAAAGACTATTAGTATAAGGTTTGACTTGTAGTCAAACCTTTGATATACGTAGTATATCAAAGACATTTATATTGATGTTCTTCCTTTTATCTTTCTTGAACCAAAGAAAGGTGGATGCTTCTTTCTATTTTCATAGAAATCAATCATAGACTAGGTTCGCAAAGGGCAATCAAGAGATAAGGTTCCTTAAAAACTCAAAGTCTACCCAAGGATGCTGTTTCTGTAATCAGCTAAGATCATCTCTTTTTTCAGCTTTTATTCTGGTTGCAGTTTACAGAGGCAGATTGTTATAGTTGTTTGGCTTACGTTTATACTAGACAACGAGTTAAAGGTAGTAATGGAGTACCTCAAGACAAGTTAACGAAATAATGAAAATAAACGAAACAACTATACAGTAGTATTTTGAGCTTCCAAGTGCATAAGGGCAAAGAGAAAAGGGATGGATTATCGAAACTATTCTGCATGACGAAATACCGTTTCTTACCAAACCTTTGTCTCATATATTTAGAATATCTAATATATAGCATTTGTAAAGGTCTTTACTCTAATTTGTAGATATTCTTTACACTAATCTTGGAAAAATCTAGGTACAAGCACAACTAAATTCTTGAAGTAAGTCCACATAAAATAGTAGAAACATGCTTGCTGCTTCGCTAGATCCCTAGAAACTGCATCAGCGTCACCTCGGTGTACATCAATCAATGCAGCCCGTTAAAACTCACAGCCATCATGAGTAAGATTGTCGCAACTTATGGATTGCCTCGCTAGACCATTTTCTAGCTCGGGAAAAAACAAGACACTGGATTGTCGCCTCGCTATCTCATTTCTTGACGCGGGAAAAAATAAAACACTGGATTGTTGCCTCGCTAGACCGTTTCATGGATCGAGAAAAACAATCCAGTGTTTTGTTTTTTTATGCTATACTAGTCATAGAACACTTGAGGAGGAATCTATGATAAAATTACTTGCCCTTGATATGGATGGGACTTTGCTCAATAGTCAGAAGGAGCTGACAAAGCCACAAATTGAAGCCATTCATAAGGCTGTTGAAAATGGTGTCAAGCTAGTTCTTTGTACTGGTCGGATGTTGACTGGGGTGAGACCCTACTTTGACCAACTGGGACTTGATGCAGAAAATGAATACGTCATTGTCAATAATGGCTGTTCGACCCACCAGACCAGCGATTGGAAGCTCATTGACTGGGCAGAGCTATCGCCTGAACAAATCAAGTACCTTGCAACTTTCTTGCCAGAAAGTGCCATGCAATTAACCCTATTTGACGAGGACCACTACTATGTCCTTGAAGACGAACCCAACCAATACTCACGCGCAGATGCCAGTCTCGTCAGTGTCGAACCTACCATTTTAAGTATGGAAGATGCGACCAATCAGAGCCGTCACCTTTTCCAAGCCATGTTTGTCGGCACAGAGGAGGCAACCGAAGCCTTTGAACGCAAGCATGCCGCAACACTTCGCAAGGATTTTGATGTCGTCCGCTCTCAAGATGTCCTGCTGGAAATCTTGCCAACAGGTACCAATAAGGCTTCTGCCCTGAAAACACTAGCAGAGCGTTTGCAGATTTTACCAGAGGAGATTATGGCTATCGGCGATGCCAACAATGATATTGAAATGCTTGAATTTGCAGGTCTTAGTATCGCGATGGGCAATGCCAGTGACCGGATCAAGTCTCTAGCAGACGACATTACCGATACCAATGACCAAGACGGTGTAGCCAAAGCTATTTACAAACATATCATCCATTAAAGGTCTTGAAAGAATCAACTATTATACTATAAGGAGAAACACATGAAATACCCCACTCTTTTAGATCGCTTCCTTGTCTATGTGAAAGAAAATACACGTTCAGACGAAAACTCAACAACGACACCTAGTACGCAGAACCAGGTAGACTTTGCCAAAAATATCCTGCTTCCTGAAATGGAACGGATCGGACTTCAAAATGTCCACTACCTACCAAATGGATTTGCAATCGGAACTCTACCTGCCAACGATCCTAGCTTAACCCGCAAGATTGGCTTTATCGCCCACATGGATACAGCTGACTTCAACGCTGAAGGTGTCAGCCCACAAATCATTGAAAACTATGACGGCAAGCCAATCGCTCTTGGTACATCTGGTTTTGAACTGCATCCAAAAGATTTCCCACAGCTAAACCATTACCATGGGCAAACCTTGATTACGACAGATGGGACAACCCTGCTGGGTTCTGATGACAAGTCAGGAATCGCTGAAATTATGACAGCTATCGAATACTTGGTCGCACATCCTGAAATACGTCATTGCGAAATTCGAGTTGGATTTGGTCCTGATGAGGAAATCGGGGTCGGTGCCGACAAATTTGATGTGGAGGACTTTGATGTAGACTTTGCCTATACCATGGACGGTGGTCCCCTAGGTGAACTTCAATATGAAACCTTTAGCGCTGCTGCTGCCAAGATTGACTTTATTGGGCGCAACGTTCATCCAGGCTCTGCCAAGGATCAAATGATCAATGCTTTCCAACTCGCAATTGACTTCCACAATGCCCTACCAGAAGCGGATCGTCCTGAAAAAACAGAAGGTTCCCAAGGCTTCTTCCACCTGATGGATCTGGCTGGAAGCGTGGATCAAGCCCACAGCTCTTATATCATTCGTGACTTTGAAGAAGCTGATTTTAATGCCCGTAAACAACTGATGCTGGATATTGCCGAAAAGATGAACCAAGAGTTTGACACACCACGTGTCATTGTTGATCTCCACGACCAGTATTTTAATATGAAGAAAATTATTGAAAAAGACATGACACCGATTACTATTGCAAAAGAGGTCATGGAAGATCTTGGCATCCAGCCGATTATTGAGCCAGTCCGTGGTGGAACAGATGGCTCTAAGATTTCTTTCATGGGCATTCCGACACCTAATATCTTTGCGGGCGGTGAAAATATGCACGGACGTTTTGAATTTGTCAGCCTTGAAACCATGGAAAAAGCCGTTGATGTTATTTTAGGGATTGTTGGACATCAATAAATAACCATACAATCCTTTATCCCACCAAATATCAAAATGGACGCGAGTTATCCCTTTTGGACATCTACAAAGTCCATTATAGTCATTTAGTTTATATTTTTATTACTTCGTTAACTCGTCTTGCTGTACCCCAGTACTACCTGCGACTCGTTGCCTAGTACTAAAAATAAACTAAACGGCTATAAAAACTCAAAGCGTACCCATCTGTACAACGAGCAGGCTCGTACAGCTACGGCAAACTAGGAAAGCTGACGCAGAAACTAGCTAAAGCTAGAACACCTGCGTCTCTTTTTACACAGCTCTTAGCCCGAGTTCAAATATAAAAGATAAAGGCAACAACTATACCGCCTGTTTTCCTCACTTTGCAACCAAGAGTAGCAAGATGTAAAGGAGGCTTTCTTGGCAAGAATCCCTCCATTTGCTAGAGTATAGATAAGGAGGTGACGCCATGTTACTGCATGAAAAAATTCGTCTCATTCGGAACATTCATCAATTATCACAGGAACAATTCGCTGAAGGATTTAGCGTTAGTCGTCAATCTGTCTCCAAGTGGGAAAATGGCACTGCCATTCCAGATCTTCAAACCCTCATCCGAATCGCTGACTTTGCAGACATCAGTTTGGATCAACTGGTCAGAGAGGAGATTGATTTCCCGATCCAGCAGGAGGCAGGACAAATACCCGCAGAAAGCAAGGAGCCGTCAGATACTACTTCTTCTATCCAATCCTATCTAGGGAAGGTCTGCGATGTCTCCCTCAATACTATCTGGTATCAGGTCTTACGAAATGTCAAGATCGTTGGGATCTACCAAAAGATGGTTTGCTTTGAGAAACACCAACGCTACGGCTACTTTCATCTCGATCGCTGTCTGGATATTCTCGTCAAAAATGAAGAAGCCTATACGCCCTGCAACCAGATCTTCCTCGGAAAATGCAAGGTCTACACTAATACCAATCAATTCTGGGGCGGCAATCACTATCTCTTTAGTCAAGTGACTGCCGTCAACGAAACCGGTATCGAACTCCAAACAAGAAATTTTACTACTGCCATTCCCTTTGATAAACTGGTCGTTCTGATGATGAAATAGCCTACCAAGCACTTTTTTCGGTGCTTGGTTTTTATTATGTAAAAAATTTATATATAATACTTGACATTGGTTCTTGATATGTATATAATTTATATATAAAAAATTTACACATGAACGAGGTGAAGAGTTATGTACTATCCTGTTTCCTCTGTCTTAATTGAATTTCTAATTCTATCCATTGTAGAAAGACAGGATTCCTACGGGTATGAGATTAGTCAGACCATTAAGATTGTAGCTGACATCAAGGAATCAACCCTGTATCCAATTTTGAAAAAACTTGGAAAATCAGGCTTTGTGACCACTTATTCTCAAGAATTTCAGGGGCGCAAACGGAAGTATTATAAGATTACCGACCACGGTCGTAGGCAAATCATCTTTTTGCAGACGGAATGGACGGAATACAAGAACAATATTGACGGCATTATAGAAGGGAATCTACGAAAATGACACGCAACGAATACCTCGCACATCTGCAAAGATATCTCAAACGCCTACCGGCAGAAGACTATCAAGACGCAATGGAGCATTTCAATGAGTACTTTAATGAGGCAGGACCTGAACATGAGATGCAGGTCATTGCTGAACTAGGAAGTCCTAAGCAGGCAGCACGGGAAATCCTTGACCAACTCTATGAAAAAAAGACCGAGACGGGCACTGCTACACCGCACAACACCATTCTCATTGTTGTCCTTAGTATCCTAGCAGCTCCGATGGCATTTCCTCTGGCAATTACCCTGCTCTCCCTCTTTTTTACAGCTATTCTCGTGATATTCAGCCTCCTGTTAGCAATGATCTCTGTATGGATCAGTGCTCTTGCTGTGGGCTTAAGCTTTGTCATTTCTGCCTTTCAGATTTTCTCACTCTCTTGGACCAGCTCCCTCCTCTCTGTTGGACTAGGACTGGTCGCAATCGCGCTGGGGCTACTGGGCGTACAGATAACAATCGTCCTTGGCAAAAAGGCTCTATTTGCCCTCATTCGCTTCATTCAAGAAAAAGTTATTAGGAGGAACCGCTATGACATCATTTAATCGCTTTACCAAAATCTGCCTAACAGTTCTATTTATCGGGCTTAGTCTAGCAGGAATCGGATTCTTACTCGGAGGTTGGACAGATCTGAAGCACCAAGCCACTGCCAATCATAAGCTTGAAACCATTGACTTTGACAAAGTGGATACACTCGATATCCAAAGCAATCTTATGATTGTTCCCTCAAAAGATGATCAATTTCACTTGCATTACCATCAGGAGGGCAGAAATCGAACTGCTCCACTTAGCTACCAGCTAGACGGGAAAAAACTAACGATTCGCGATCATCAGTCCAAGTCTTCCATCAATGTGAATAGTCTCTTTGATCTTCTGCTTCACCTTAGCCAGCAGAATTTGATAGAAGACCGTATTCCCCGTCTTGAAGTCCCAAGGAAAGCAATCCTAAAAGAAGTGCGGGGAATGGTGGATATCGGAGAACTAGACTTAGAAGGGGTACAGATTGACCGAGCGCAATTAGAGATGAATGTGGGTTCGGTAAGGCTAAGCAATGTTCACATTAAAACGCTCCATTTAGAGCTTGATACAGGAGACGTTCAGCTGACCGACGTCAGCCTAACTCCTGAAAATGAAGAAGGTTCTGTTCGGCTGAATCTTGGAACGCTTACTGCTAACAACCTCAGTCTAAGAGGGAAAAACAGCATCTTTACTGACCTAGGCAACATTGACCTCCAGCTCAATCCCAAAACAGCCATCACCATTGAAGCAGATACAGATCTCGGAAGCGTGTCAAATACCTTTAAGTCCCAAGCCAACTCCCAAGGTCTCCTTGTCCTTGAAACCAGTACAGGCGATATTCGGGTGGAATAGAGGTGACTGATGAAAAAAGTAATCTCTGGAACCTTGCTGGCTATCCTAGCGCTTGTCATCAGTCAGGCAGCTGCCTTCCTCCTCTCTCGTCCGTTTCATCAGCCTATCGTTCAACAAGTAATCATGGGGCTGCTGTATCTAGCCACTTGCCTCTTTCTGGTACAAATCCTATCCAGATCTTATTTCCAAAAGGATCTTTCTTTTCTCTTGGGACACCGAAGAAGACTTCAACCAATCTGGCTGCTAGTGGGGATTCTTTTGCCAACAGGTGTCTTGCTTTTCTATCTCCTAATCGGAGCTAGTATCCACTTCAACCAGGATATTGCCATTGGCGATTCGCTCGTCAACGCTATCCTTCTAGGAGGTGGCGCTGTGGCATTTGCTGAGGAGCTTGTTTTTAGAGGATTTCTGCAAACACTCTTCCAAGAACACTTTGGAAAATGGACAGCTTGTTGGCTCCCATCTCTCATCTTTGCAGCACTTCACCTCCTCAATGGTAACCTCACCCTCGGAACAGCCCTCCTCTTATTGGTCGCTGGAACCAGTGTCGGTAGCATGTTTGCCCTTGTTAGGATAGAAAGCCACTCCCTCCTCAATAGTTGGATCTTGCACGCTATCTGGAACACTATCACCAGTCTAGTAGCCCTCGATACTAGCAGCAATACAGAGGCTCTTGCAAGACTGATTATTCCATCTTCTAATCCCCTCCTTACAGGAGGACACTATGGGATTGATATTGGTCTACCAGCCATAGGTGGCTACCTCCTTGTAGCAGGGCTCGTCTGGAGAAACATACTGATATAGTCATTTAGTTTATATTTTTATTACTTCGTTCACTCGTCTTGTATAACTGAACTCTGACTAAGCACTGGGTGAAAAAGAGACGCAACTGTTGCAACTTTAGTTGCTTACAGGTGTGGCTCCCTTTAGGGATAAATACTCCTAGCTCTAAAGGTATAGTATACCTTTAGAGGCGGAAGATAGAAGTTTGCGAAGCAAACTCTCTCTAATCTCTTCGTCATGTTTCCTAATTTTCGGTCGCTTTTTTAACGTCCTCGTATCTTGGGTAATTGAGTTCAGCCTAAAACCTCGGAAAAAAGATAGACTTCCTTGTGTTCATCGAACACCTCGTCAGTCTCCTATTTTTCGTTCGGTTTTTTAACGGCTTCACATCTTGTTTAACTGAACTAGGGCTACGAGCTGTGCGAAAAAAGAGACATGACTGTTTCAGCTTTAGCTGATGATGGTTCTTTAGGAAATAGACTGAAAACCTCCACTGGAGCTTTTCACTCGTCAAAACTCCTATTTTGCCGTAGCTGTTACGAGCTTGCTCGTTGTACAGATACGGTATTAACAGTCAGGGAAGTGACTGTTAATACATAAATGGGGTATGCCTTTGCTCGCTTCAACAGTCTAGGAATAGACTGTTTTGATGAAAACTTCCTTTTCTTTATTTCCCACCTCAAACAGTCTCTCCCCAGACTGGTTTGACGAAAACGTCGTTTTCTTTATTTCCCACCTCAAACAGTCTCTCCCCAGACTGTTTGAGCTAGTACTAAAAATAAACTAAACGGCTATAAAAGGAGAGGGAATTTCACAATTGAGATGGGAAGAGGCGTAGAAATTAAGAAAGCCAAGAACTCATGGAGTGGGGAGAGTCGAGACCTCAAGATCACGACCTCCGAGCCACTCCTCTTTTTCTACCCTTGAAAAATCCTGCCCATTCTGCTACAATGAAGCCATTACAAAGGAGAGATTATGAACCAACAAGCATACAATTTAAAGCTGGCTGAACGTGGTGCCATCTTATCAATTATCGCCTACCTACTCTTATCTGGTGTCAAGCTAGCGGCAGGCTCCCTCTTTCATTCAGATGCCCTTACTGCAGACGCTTTTAATAATATTTCAGATATTATCGGAAATATCGCGGTACTGATTGGACTGAAAATGGCGCAAAAGCCTGCGGATACTGATCATAAATTTGGCCACTGGAAAATGGAAGATCTGGCAAGCCTCATTACCTCATTTATCATGTTTGTCGTTGGTTTCCAAGTCCTCCATAGCACTATTCAAAAACTCTTCAGCAAGGAAGTCGTCGCAATTGACATCATGGGGGCAACTATCGGAATCATTTCTGCGGTCGTCATGTTTGCCGTCTATCTCTATAATAAACGCTTGGCAAAAAAAGTTCGCTCCAAAGCCTTAGAAGCAACAGCCAAGGACAATCTCTCTGATGCCGTGACCTCTATCGGAACCTCTATTGCCGTCCTTGCAGCAGCCTTTCAATTTCCGATAATGGATAAGATTGCTGCTATCATTATCACCTTCTTTATTTTAAAAACAGCCTACGGGATTTTCATGGAGAGTTTCTTCACTCTGTCGGACGGCTTTGATGAGGAATTGCTCCATAAATACGAGTTGGATATTCTCAAATTGCCCAAGATTAGTGCGGTCAAGTCCCAACGAGGTCGCACCTACGGAGCCAATATCTACCTTGATATCGTCCTTGAAATGAATCCTGACCTATCCGTCTATGAGAGCCATGAGGTGACCGAGCAGGTCGAGCAACTCTTGATTTTAAAGCATGGTGTCTTTGATGTGGACATCCATGTTGAGCCATCTGAACTGCCTCATGATGAGATGTATGAGCATGTCTTTGACAAGCTCTACCGTTTTGAGGCTGAAATTCAAGCCCACGAAAAAGGCTATCAAGATTTAATCGGGGACAACTACCTGCTAATTGATGAACATGGACACTGCCTCAATAAGGAGCAGATGTTACAGGCGCACCCTGTCCAATCAACCTATCTGACCAACTTCCAAATGGTCTCTGTCAGTCAGAAATCAAAACTGGTCACGTTTGAAATAGGCGACCAGATCCATACTTCCCTCTGGCGCCGTCATGAAGTCTGGCAGGTCGTCTTTCACCAGATTACAAAACGGAACTAGCTGATTGCTTCCATTCAAAAGAATGTTTTTAAGAATTTGTCTTACATCATAGCCAAGGATAGGATTGCCTTTGAAACTCCAAGCCAATATTAGCCTGCCTTGCTCTACTATAAGAAAAGTAACTACTTTTCTTACCTAGCACTTGAAGTGTTTATCAACTAAACAAGTGCCTGTGACTTTTGATGAAAACCAACGACTATAAGACAATAAAAAAATCGGGAACTCTTACCAGTTTCCAATTTTTTATATTCAATGAACATCAAAAAGTAACAAAGTATTCTTTTGATGTTCGTAGAGTATTATTTTGCTATCCTTCTACTGCTGCAAGGAGTTCTGCGACAAGGCTAGGGTCTGTTACTCCTGTCACCTTTTGGACCACAGTGGCAAGTGGTTCTTGAGCCAGCAGCTCTTGCAGTTCAACCGATTGGGCATCTGTCTCATCCCTGTATTCAAAGATATAGCGAACGGTTTCGAGGAGGGCTGCGTAGCTCAAACCGCGCTCACGCAATTCCCGAATAGGACGAATAAAGCGCTCATCATAGCCAAGTTTACGGATTGGAGTTCGGGCAACGCGCGCCACATCATCTACAATAAATGGATTTTCAAAGCGGCTGATGATAATCTTATGGTAGTCTTCCAATGCTGCTTCCTCAAAGCCCCATTTGGCAATAAGGAGGCTACGAATTTCAGCAAGCACAGCTTCAACTTTTGTCTTGACCGCTGGATTTTCAAGAGCTTCCAAAATCGTTTTGGCTCCGAAGTGCGCTCCTATATAAGCTGACGTTGCGTGTCCAGAGTTTACAGAGAATAATTTCCGTTCGATAAACGGTTCAAGGTCTGCTTCATAGTGGACTTTTGCTAACTTCAAATCAGGATTTTTCATGGCATGGGTTTCAACGACCCACTCATTGAAAGGCTCCACCACGACAAAGAGAGGATCTTCGTGACTTTGGGCAGGAACAATACGGTCTACTGCAACATTTGGAAACCCGATATACTCTCCAGCAAATGCCAAACCTGCTTCAGACAAGTGTTTCTGCACTTCTTCATAGAGGAAGCGAGAAGCACCAATCATATTTTCACAAGCAAGGATATCAAGTGGTTGGGTGTTGCCCGCTACCTGACGTGCTTCAATCCCTTGCGCTATTAAGCCTGCAATAAAGGGAAGAATGTTGGGACCGATAGCTGTGGTCACCAAGTCAGCCTCTACAATGGCTGCCACCACTTCCTCGGGGTGGGTGCCATTGTTGATCCCACGTACGCCTGAAACGCGAATATGGCGCTGACCTTCTTCTGCTATCTCGATTTCGTAACTATTACGTTGATTAAGGGCATTGATAATCTTTTCATTGACATCAACAAAGGCGATTTCAAAATCATTTTCAAATAGGATCTCACCGATAAACCCTCGCCCGATATTGCCTGCACCAAAGTGAACTGCTTTTTTCATCATTCTACCTTCTTTCTTATCCAACACTGTTTAAGAGAGTGATCACTTCTTCTTTTGAAGCTGCATCTGCTAGTTTGACCACATTGTCTACGTCTGCACAGAAGACGGAGATTTTTTGGATGATGTCTAAGTGGTCTTCTCCAAGACCCGCTATCCCAAAGAGGATAGTCGCAATTTTCGGATCAGCTTCTGTTCCAAAATTCACCCCTGCTGGCACTTGAACAATCGTAATTCCTGATGAAAGAACCTCTTTTTTGGCTGCGTCGGTTCCGTGTGGAATGGCAATAAAGTTGCCCATATAGACAGATAATTCTGCATTGCGCTCAATCATAGCCTCAATATAGGCTTCCTTGACGTGTCCGGCATCTACTAATTGACGACCGCAAAAGCGAATCGCTTCTTCTTTTGTCTCAAATGCTTGCTTGAGTTGAATCAATTCTTGTTGAAGTTCCATGTTAATTCTCCCATTGTTTGATTTTTTCATTAAAAATTGAATTCAGGAGCTGGTAAATAATTTCCTGATTTCCTGTACGATAAATTTCTGTATAAAGGTTGTTTTCGATAATAGACTGGCTGATGGCTGTCATCAGTTCTCGGATTTCTTCCTGCTCACCTAGCTTGGTCAACATGACCAAGACCCGCTGAATGGTTTCGGGCTGATTGTTCATGGACAGGGCAGTAACTGGCTGATGTAGGGCAACGATTTGAAATTGGCTCTGGTTTACCTGACTGGACTGGGTATGGATCAGTGCCAGATTGGTATTTGGAATAGCAAGAGGGCTCATCTCAAAGCGTGAGATCAACTTTTTCGCCAAATAATGCCGATCCTTGACAAAGGACAACTGATCGACAATCTGCATGACCGTTTCTTCAAAACTTGGTCGATTCTCTAAGTCGTAGAGGGTGAAATGTTCCAGCAAATGACTGCTCCCTTTCAGATAGGCCTGTAAATCATAGTGCTGATTGACCACGATCTCCTCACGAACCGCCACTGTCCGGTACTCTTGAATCAGCTGCAATCTCTCCTGTAATTCCAAAATTTCCTTGGTATTGGGGAAGGTCGAGATCACCTCAATATCCATCTGTGGAATCGGCTTCGTTGCAAGGCAGTAATCATACTGCTCAAGGTTTAACTGTCCAAGCTTGGTCGTACTCTGTACATCTATCCAACCTACAAAGGGGGCTACGCTTTTAATCTTGGATACAAGAACGCTCGTCGTCAAGGGGCGCTCATCTGTCACCAATAGTAGCCGAATGGGGTAGATGTCAGGACTGCGCCTAAGGCTCGAAGCAAAGTGGAGCGTCACCAGTTCATATTCATATTCATTGTGGATATAGCTTGGGAACAGATCCTGCACGACCAGACTTACAACACTATGCAAGAAAGGATTTTTCTGGGTCGCCAGATAGGCGATATTGGTCGTTGTACGGTCTGGAAAAAGGACAGGTAGAGCCAAGCTCAAACGAATATGGTGAAACAGTAAGGGAAAGAGCAGGCGATCTTTCACAAAGTCGATCTTGGTAAAGCGTGACACACTGTCTACCAATTGGGATATACTGTAATAAAAACCGCTGTCAAAACTCTCACTGAATAAGGGTACTTCCTGCCGCTTGATAATGACCTCATCCAAGATGGCAGCAAAATAGATGATTTCCTGAATGCTGTAAAATTGCTTGCTTTCCTTGGCTAGGTCTGTAAAGACTTTTTGAGCAAAATCAAGCGCCACCTTAGACACACTGACCTGCTGGGTCAACTCTCCTTGATTATCTGCTAGCCCTAGCAGGATCATCAGAAATTCCTTGAGTTTTGCATCTAAATCCCCCAGCAAACCTTGGTGGCGTTCAAAAACCTGCCGTACCTGCCCTATCCGATCCACCTGTAAAATTGGAAAGTCGGGATAGTGATCCGCCCAAAAATCTTGAATCGAAATGGTATTGGCTAGCAAAATAGCTAAAAAGCGTCGCTTCTGACTGGACGAACTGTCTATCCGATACCCACGCTGACGCACCAACTGTAAGCCAAAGATCGTCAGTCGCCGTTCAATTTCTGCAATATCTTGGATCACAGTAACATTGGATACCAAAAATTGCTCTTGAAATTGCTCATTGGTCACAACTTCCTTACTGGTCAATAATTGATAGGCCATCAAGGTCTGGCGCTGATTGGGAGCATAAGCCGTATCTGCCTGATAATCACTCAAGGCAGAAAGGTTTCCCGAAAGGTAGTATTTCTTGCCATCCTTGATCAATTGAATCTGTTCTCCGGCAAGACTTTCTGTCAAGTCTGACAAGGTCCGATAGACTGTCCGTGAAGAGACCTGCAAAATATCAGCCATTTCCTTTAAGGAAAGCTTTCCTACCTGGAGGAAAGCTTTCATCAGTTGTTCTTCTCGTTTGGTTAGTAACATATATTCATTATACTATAACTATTGTGAATGATGGAGTATTATTTGCGAAGGCTAGCTACCAATTTGTCATATTCTGGTGTTGTGACAAGGCTATCAACAACCAAGAGTTGCGCATGTGGTGCAAGAGCCTGTACTCTCGCTTGTTCAACCACAGTTGTTACAATCAGACTGGTCTGAGCGTTGGAATCGGATAAGTCGGCATAGGATAGGCTGACAACTGGTATCTCAATCCCCTTATTTTTGAAGATGGCACTCAAGGTTGCCTGCCCCATGGTTGCTGATCCTTGAGCAGCCCCATAAGCAAAAATGACCTTTTCTACATTACTCAAATCTGGTGCCAAACCTTGAACTTGAGCTTCTACTTGTGCTGAAGCATGTGGCGCTGTTTGGTTGGTCAATTGGGCAATGATTTCATCATATTTAGGTGAGGTCAGAAAATTATCTACCGCTACATGGAGGGCACGAGGTGTGCGTTGTGCTGCACGTTCTGCCAGCTCTTCTTGCGTGATAATCAGCGTGTGGTCTGTATCTTGGAGATTCGCAATCGCTTTATTGGTCACAGGGATATTCAAGCCTGCCTTTTTCACCTTATCACGGAGCAAGGACGCCCCCATAGCAGAACTTCCCATACCTGCATCACAAGCAAAGATGATTTGGTGGACATTATCTGTTGTGACATCACTTGATAGGGGAACCTGAGCTTGACCTTTTGCGACAGCCTTTGCAGCTTTAGTAGCTGCTTGTGCTGATTCAAGTGAAGCTCCTTCTGATTTGTCGGCTTTCAAGATGATAGAGGCAACGAGGAAGGAAGCGATCGCTCCTGCAAATACACCACCCCACACAGCTAAAAGATTGGCAAAGTAGTTTCCTTCTTTTGGTACAAGACCCGTAATAGCAATAATGGAACCCGGCGAAGATGCCCCTACAAGACCTGCATTTAACAATTGGAAAGTAAAGGTACCAGACACACCCCCTGCAATCGCAGCTAGGAAGAGGGCTGGTTTCATCATCACGTATGGGAAGTAGATTTCATGAATCCCACCTAAGAAGTGGATAACCATCGCCCCCCATGAAGAAGACTTGGCAGAACCCTTGCCAAACAAAGCATAGGCAAATAAGATACCAAGACCAGGTCCAGGGTTTGCTTCCAACAGGAAGAGAACTGATTTTCCGACTTTCAATACTTGCTCTGTTCCAAGTGGAGTGAAGATACCGTGGTTAAGAGCGTTGTTCAAGAACAAGACTTTAGCAGGCTCAATAATGATATTGGCTAAGGGCAATAGCTTCATATCCACAATTGCTTGCACACCATCTCCGATAGCCGTTGTCATGCTCGATACGAAAGGACCAACTACTTTAAAGCTGATAAGCATTAGGACAAATCCGATAAGACCTGCCGAGAAGTTGTTTACCAACATTTCAAATCCCGGACGAATCTTTTCTTGGAAAGCTTGGTCAAATTTCTTGATGACCCATGCACCAAATGGTCCAACGATCATAGCGCCGATGAACATAGGCACTTCTGAACCAGCAATGACCCCCATGGTCAAAATCGCACCGACCACACCACCGCGCTGACCATACACATTATAACCACCAGTGTAGCCAATCAAGAGGGGCAATAAATACTTAATCATTGGACCTACAATGGTTGCAAAGGTTTCATTTGGCAACCAGCCAGTTTCAATGAAAAGCGAGGTCAAGACCCCCCAGGCAATAAATGAACCAATATTTGGCATCACCATATTTGATAAAGTCGTTCCCAATTTTTGGATCCGAACCTTTAATGAAGCATTTTCCATATTTCCTCCTAGCACTCTCTAAAAACCAAGGTCACCAAGTTTGGACATGATTTTTATGAGCATCACTTTTTCTGACTTTATTATACAATCTCCTGTGGCAGAAAAAAACTCAAATCTTGGCACAAAAATTTTGACAAAATGACTGTCATACTCTATAAAAATCAAAATCTGGAACTGGCTAAAGCTGAAACAGGTATGCCCCAAAGGGAGCCACACTTAACACGAGTGCCACTCGTTCTATTTCCAACCCTCAACAGGCTAAAAACCTCCACTGGAGCTTTTTACTCAGCAAGGCGAGTTAACGACGTCAAAGCTTGATGTTTGATGACTATAAAAAAGAGACTTGGACGACATCCTAGGTGTCTGTCCAAATCTCTTGCTTTTATGGAGTGGTAATTGCCTCTGTCGCGACATCTTCTCCAAACCATTTATCGGAGATCTTCTGGAAAGTTCCATCCGCATACAGTTCTTTGAAGCTAGCATTGATTTTCTCTACTAAGGTCGTATCTGCCTTGCGGGCACCGACGGCAAAGGCTTCTTTTTCAAATCCTGCATCAATGATATTGTAGTCCTTGATGAGGTCTTCCTGTTGCAGGTAATAATTAGCATAGACACGGTCAATCAAGAGACCATCAATGCGATCATTTTTCAAGTCGATCAAGGCTTCATTAAAGGTTGCGTATTGGGTTGCTTCATTATTTTTAACTAGGTCTTTTAAAATCGCAGGCTGTGCTTCAAAGTCTGCATAACCAGACGAACCAGCTTGGGCACCGAGTACCTTATCTTTCATAGCTGCGCTCGTTTCAATCGTTGATAATTTTTTCGTCACCAAGACTTGAAGATTGGCCATGTAATCATCTGAAAACAGCACCTTTTTCCTACGCTCATCTGTTGCTGAATAGCCGTTCCAAATCAAGTCAATGTTCCCATTGTTTAATTCTGTTTCTTTTAAATCCCAGTCAATCGGCTGCCACTCAATCGCAATATCATATTTATCAAATACGGCTGTTGCTAGGTCAATATCAAAACCGGTATATTGGCCGTTTTTTTCTTCAAATCCCATCGGTACAAAGGTTTTGTCAAAGCCAATCGTAATTTTTTTACTTTCTTCATAGCTAGACCAGTTGTCTTTTTTCGCGGCCGATTCACTAGCACCACATGCTGCAAGGGCAAGGCTTGCTAGCATTGCTAATCCACTGACTACAATTGATTTCATTTTCATATTCTATCCCCTTTTCTGCTGGTAAGCACTCTAATGTTTAGGCTCAATCTTAATAATCTCATCAGCAATATTTTCAGCAAATTGCATGTCATGAGTGACCACGATTTGCGTAATGCCAGTCCTGCGATTTTCAAGAATCAGCTTCTCCACTTCTTTTCGTAACTCTGGGTCAAGGGCTGAAGTTGGTTCATCATAACCAATCATTTCAGGATCAATCATCATAGCACGCGCCAAGGCGACACGCTGCTTTTGCCCACCTGATAAGGAGTGAGGGTAGGCATCTGCATGACCAGCTAAACCGAGAGTTTCAAGTAATTGACGGGCTTTGCTTTCAGCCGCTGCACGAGAAGTATCCTGCGTTTTAATGGGCGACAAGATCAGGTTTTCCAACACTGATAAATGCGGGAATAACTGAAAATCTTGGAAAACAAAGCCCAACAAATGTCGTTTTCTCAACTCCTCTAATGGCAGTTCTTCTCCATTATAAATCAGCTGTCCCGAATCAATCGTTTCAAGACCTGCCAACATCCGCAGCAAGGTTGTTTTCCCACCGCCAGACTGACCAACAATGGCAACAATTTTTCCTTCGGGAATTAGGAGGTCATAGTTGGAAAAAATCTGCTTATTAGCAAAGCGTTTGGAAAGATTGCGTAATTCTAACATAAGACCTCCTATTTATAATAATCAAATTTTTTCTCAATCTTATTGGCAACTAGGGTCACAAGTCCTATCATTACCAAGTATAAGGCTCCTGCAATAAACATTGGTGCTAGACTAACATCACGGTTAGCCGCTGTCCGACTAGCAAGAAGCAAATCATTCACTCCGAGCGCATAGATTAAAGAGGTGTCTTTGACCAAGGTTGTCACTTCATTGAACACACTCGGTAGAACGATTTTTACCACCTGAGGCAAGACGATATAACGAATGGTCTGTACGGGCGTGAATTTCAATACTTTTGCCGCCTCATACTGACCGGCAGGAATTGCCTCAATCCCTCCGCGGAAAATTTCCGAGAAATAGGCAGCATAGTTCAAGGTAAAGGTAATAATCACTGCAGGCATTCGATCAAAGGTGATGCCCACGCTTGGCAAGACATAGTATACAAAAATCAACTGGAGCAATAAGGGAGTGCCTCGCATAATGAGCACATAAAAGTTCAGAAACCAAAGCAAGGGCTTAAAGGGAACCTTCATCAAAAATGCAACAAGTGCCCCCAGAGGAAGAGACAGGAGCAAGACAAGTACAAAGACTTGCAAGGATACCAAAGCTCCACTTAGTAAGCTTGGTAAAATTTCAATCATATATCCCATAATCTCCTCCAAAATAGTAATTAACCCCTAGTATAGCAGAAATTTCAGAAAAATAAAAGACATTTTTATGTATTTTTATAAGATATTATGCAATTTTATGCCATTAAATTGCACTTACTTTTTATAGTATAGAAAAATCAATATCTAGCTTGTCAGGAGTAGCAAATTTAGAGGGATACTCTGTGAAAAAGAGCCATGATTGTTCCAGTTTTAACTGCTTACAGCTACGCCTCCCTTTCGAGAGGCACAATTATGTCACTAGAGTCTTCGCTCGCATGTAATTTATCGAGCCAAGCTGACAAAGGGGCACTTTGACCTGCAGAGAGCCAAAAAAGAGAGAACAGCTCGTTCTCTCTAGCTTAGCTTTTCTTCAAGTCTGATAGTTGCTATCTTCAATATAGCTGGTGATTAAGGCTCTTACCACATCAGTCTTATCAGCAAGCTTGACAAGTCCGACAAAGATTAAGATGGATTGATGAACTGGATTAGATCCTCCAAGAACTGTTGGCTTCCTTGCTCGTTAAAATGAAGGCCATCAGAAGTATAGGCAAATTTCAAGTGCCCCTCATGTGAAAGTGTCTGGTTGACATCTAAAAAGGGGATAGCTTCCTTAACACAGTAGTCTTCTAACCACTTATTGATCTCTTCTACACGACTGTTATCTACACTATCTCTAAATAAGGCATAGGCAATACTTGTCACAAAAATTGAAATATGCCGCTCCTTGAGTGTTGTAAACAGGTTTCGGTAATTTCTCTTGATCTCCTCGATACCATAGGATGTAATAATATCATTGATTCCTAGCGAAACTAGAACAGAAGAAATCGGTCGCTGCAAAATCGTATCACTGTTTTCTACTACTGTTGCTAGGGTTACTCCTCCTATACTTAAATTGGTATAGGAGGGGAGAGAAATAGGGAGGAGACGACTATCGCCTAAAATAATATTGCTTTCCCAGTCTGATTCTAAAAATTGCTGATAGAGCATGCGATAATTGGACTTGCTCCTATGCTCGCGTTTTGCATAATCAAAATAGATACTGCCGATAATTTTAAGAAAATCTTCTCCATCATCCACATCTACTGAGGAAGTTTTATCCATTAGATAGGCCTTGGTCTTTGGTGAAAAGTAGGTCTTATAGTTTAGATAAACAGCCTTTGAAGAAATGTAGATAGCGCCATTTGGCATGTATAATTTTTTAGGATCATTTTGCCGCCGGTAATTGCCTCCCACTCCAACGATATCCTTGGCATAGCCACTTTCATCAAGTTCTGTAAATAAAATAGGAGATTTATCTACTTTCACAAAACTGACAACATTCTCTACATCTTCCCGTTCATACATCTGTAAGGCTTCTCTAATATGAGCGCCTGTTCGTAAAGGAGAAGTGACTTGCAGAAGGACAAAGACTTGGTCATCATCAAATTCTTTTAAAAAGTCTTCGTTGACCTCGTAAGATGTCGTTGTGTCTAAGGCTAATTCCTTAGACCTTAATAGAACCTTTATACCCTTTGTTTCGCAAATTTCCTTGTAAAGAGGGGAGTCGGTACTAACATAAATATCTTCCTTAGCAAAACAGCCTGATTCAATAGCCGCATCAATAGTATGGAAGATCATTGGTTTCCCATCTAAAAATAACATGTTCTTATTTGGCAGACCTTTAGAGCCCGCTCGAGCTGGAATGATACAAACTGGTTTCATCTTCTTCTCCCTTATTTTATCTTCTTAGCAGGAACTCCCACATAAGTCCCTGATTCCAAAATCGACTTAATCACAACTGTCCCAGCTCCTAATACTACATAGGGAGCAATTGTCAGATTTTGAATGATGATACTACCACTACCAATATAGCTCCCCTCACCAATGGTACAAAGACCGTTGATCGTTGTTCCGGGAGTAATATTGCAATGGCTCTGAACTAGGGAATGGTGCTCAACGATAGCGCCCGTATTGATAATACAGTTATCATAGATTTCAGAGTCCATACCAATAAAACTACTAAAACCAACAAAAATCCCTCTTCCTTTGATACTATCCTGTGAAAAAATATTGGCCTGCTGACTGATAATATTGATCAAGCAGCCGTAGTAATGTTCAGCGATTTGATCAAAAATTTCTTTTCTTTTAATGTTATCACCGATTGTGATAAAGACACAGTCCACTATCTTTTCTCTTAAAAAAGCAATGATATTAGAAGTATCACTAAAGACAGGATAGCCTCTATATTCCGTAATCTCCTTATCGTCAAAATAGCCCACAAACTCGTACTCTTCTTGGTCAATCCAAGGCAATACGCCATCCGAAAAGCTACCTGCTCCAATAAAGGCTAATTTCTTTTTCATATTCAGTCCTCTACATATCTGAAAATATTTTAACTACCTGACCATTATTTTTTTCCAGATAGTCTAAAATAATCGCAACAGCCTTATCCGAAGAATGATCCTGTTCATAAGGATTGCTATAATCCTCAACAGCCTTCATTTGTTCTAAGCCGATTAGAATATCTTCCATATTCGGTCGAACGTCAATCACACTTTTCCCTCTTAGGCGTCCTAATTGACGATTCCCAATATTCAAAGTTGCCACCTTTAAAGACGGAACCTCAATCAATCCCGAAGAAGAATTACCGATCAACCCTTTAGAATGCTTGATTAAAGAATGATACCCTTGTGTCGTTAGAGAAGTAAACTGATGACAATTCGGGTGTTGATGTAGGTAGTCCCTGATTAAATCATGGATACTATCTGAACCTGTGTCAGAATTTGAACCGATAAAAATACACTGCTGCTTCACCTTATCCAAGGCCTTTAATAATTGCTGTACCTGCTCCTCTACGCGACCGTCCTCTAAGGTTACTGGGTGGAATAGAACGACATAGTAGTCCTTTTCTAATGCTATCTGTAAGGTCTGCTCTAATTCTGCTCTGGTTAAAAATGTTTGGGCTAAAACATTTTCAACCCCTAGGGCGCCTATCGTATGAACCTTTTCTTCTTGTTCCCCTAATTGAAGCACTCGCTTACGAAATTCATCACTTGCCACAAGGTGAAGATGAGACATTTTGGTAATGGCATGGCGAATAGACTCATCAAAGTTGCCCAATGTTTTTTCCCCACCATGGATATGACAGACAGGAATATTATAGATTAACGCAACATTGGCTACTGGCAGCATTTCATATCGATCGCCCAAGATGATGATTAAGTCATAACTATTCCGTGAAAAAATGTCCCCCAATCGTCCTGTTAAGAGAGACATTGATTGAACGATCGTTTCTTTAGAGGTATCCTTTAAATCGAGGGGAACTTTTATCAATTTAAAACCATCAGCCTCGATTACCTTATAGGTATACCCATACTTTTCCTCTAGGTGCATGGCTGTTGCGATCACTTCCAGCTGGATATTTGCTTGAGCATCTAACTTCTTCAGCAAGCTCCTCATGATACCATATTCTGCTCGTGAGCCCGTAACTACACAAATTTTCTTCATTTTTACTCCTGCCAATCAAAGTCCGAATGCTTGATCAACTCATCCTCTATGAAATCATATTCACTCCTTTGCCCTAGCACGTCATACCAAGACATTGGAGAGATACCATTCCCTGGACGTTTCACTGTAATATTTTCTTCTGTGAAGCGTTCTCCCTTTTGGATCGGTTTCTTGGCAATAATGGATTTTCGAGCAACAATCTTGTTCTTGATTTCTACTGCAACAGGTTCTTTTACGTCGCTTCCTAATGATTGCTCAATCACACGTACCCCTGATACCAATTTTTGCAGAACATCTGGTGTCGCACTCGCTTTATGATCTGGTCCCGGCATGTTCTGATCCAAGGTAAAATGTTTTTCAATCATTTCTGCACCTAAAGCTGTTGCCGCAATCGCTACTTCATATCCAATGCTATGATCCGAAAAACCGATCTTATATCCCTTAAATTCTGCCTGTAATGTAGACAGCACTCGTAAATTTAAATCTGGATACTTGGTTGGATACTCTGTCGTGCAGTGCAAGATTGTGATATCACTTGTTCCATTCTTTTCTAAAATATCTACTGCTTGATGGATCTCCTCCATTGTAGCCATACCTGTTGACAGAATAACCTTCTTCCCTTGCTGACCAATCTTTTCTAAATAGGGTAGGTTGGTAATTTCTCCCGATGGAATTTTATAAACAGACATTCCTGTTCCAATTAAAAAATCGAGCGATACATCATCAAAGGGAGTCGAAAAAACATCTACCCCTTTTTCCTGACAATAATCTCTTAATTCTAGGTACTCGTCAAAACTAAGCTCCAACTTCTTCGTCATCTCTAGCTGACTATCTGCCTCGCCTGTTGTCTTTTTTTGGTAGTCTGCCTTAGGAGCAAATTTAGAAATCAATAAATCTGCTTTAAACGTTTGGAATTTGACTGCATCAACGCCACAGTCAACAGCAACATCTACCATTTTTTTCGCCAAATGAAAATCTCCATTATGGTTACAACCAATTTCTGCGATAAGATAAACCACTATTTTTTCTCCTTCTTAGCAATAAATTTTAAGATATAATCTTTGTAATAATAGGCATAGCCCAATAGGACGACCAAGCCTATTGACCAGCGTAGCCAGAGCCACTGGCTAAAAGTTGTCATTATCATGGCATAAACGAAACTTACCATAACGAATACTAGATAGGTCTTTTCACTAACATCTTTGTATCCATATTTTTTCTTAGAGACCAGATGGTGTAACAACAATAGGAAAAAATAAGATACTAGGGTGGCATAGGCGGCTCCATTGATTTCAAACAGTGGGATGAAGACTAGATTCAATAGGAAGTTCAGTCCCGCTGCCAATAAAGTACCTAGTGGAATCATTCTGGTATCCGCATAATAAAACTGAATATTCACTGGAAAGGTGTAAAGAAACACAAAGAAATAGCTGATGACGATCAAGGCAATAAAACTATTCCCCTGCTGATAAGCTGTCCCGCCTAGTAATAAGGAAAGCTCTGGGAAAATGGTTAAATATCCTAGGGTTAAAAATAGACCAATCGATAGATATTGTAAAATCACCTGTTGCAAATTTTCAGATTGTTTCTTCCGGGCTTCAAAGAACCATGGCACCCATGCAGTATTTAGACTTCCTAGGACAATCTGAATAACTAGACCAACATTGTAGCCAAAACTATATAGGGCCACTTCTTTCGTCGTCATCAACTTGCCCAGCATAATCCGATCCAGCTGATTTAATAGCTGATGACCTACATTATGAAAAATCAAGGGAAGGGATACAGCTAAGATAAAGCGAATATACTTTCTATCTAGTAGTGGCTCCCCTCGGCTATACAAGAAAAAGATTGCGATGAGCGCCACTAGCAGGCTAGGAGCAAAATTACCAATTACCCGAGCAAGAAAGTCATCTTCCAGCCGATAGATAAGTAGGATCGAGAGGATCGTATTTAAAATAGCGCTGACAGCTGAAAAAAACAAGGTCGCTGTTGCTTTTTGATCCTGAATAAAATATTGTCCTAAAAAACTAACGACATACTGAAAGTAGCTTTGACTAACTAAAACAAGGGTCATAGTCGGGCTTAATTCTAACACCAAGGCAAGATAGTCCCGAACAAAGGTAGTCAACAGGAGCACAACAATAAAAAAGATATTGGAAAGGGTAAAGGCGCTCACTGCATAGCGATTATATTCCGCTTCCGAATACTTAACCCTAGCTGAACTTAGGGAACCTGCTGTTTGTAAACCGATAAAGAGCGAAAACAAGCTGACCCAAGCCAGATAGAGATTAAATTTCCCGTATATCTCTGGAGAAATGATACTAGTATAAATAGGCAAGGTGATAAAAGCTAATCCTTGAATCAGTAAATTTCCCAATGTAAAGATAAAACTTGATTTAAATAACTTACTTTTCACTCATCTTCCCTTTCATATCACACAATACTATTTTCTCACCCACACAGCTTAGATACTCCAAGGCTGTAGAAGAGTGAGTAATCCCTGTATCAAAGTAATAATTTCCTACAAATTCGTATAATTCCATAGGCACATCTTGCCTTAAGAAAACAACATCTTCTATGGCCGAGTAATCTATCTCGTCTCTAGGATGAACCTTAAAATAGATTGTCCTTTCCTGCTTATAGGAATCAACGATCTTTTGATAGAAGGCAAGCTGCTTTTCAGCTGTTTCAAATCCAGCTAGCCCATCCTGATAAAGGGGCTGTGTCAATACCAAAAGAGTGTCTTGGGAACGGACCTCGATCGGTTTCACTGCAAATAAGGATAGCAAGCGCTCCTTTTTAAGGTCCGAGAGGTTTGAAAATAATGCCAGCCTTGGTACTTCCTTACACTTTTTCCTGCGCTTGTCCGTATCCTTTAGTACCTCTAGGCTATTCAATTCTATTTGCTTAACATATTTACTATAACCTAAAGGTAGACTGTTCCTAAAGATACAATGGTAAATCTGTCTTAACCTAGAAAATGATTCTGGATAAGAGTGATAAGCATAGTAGTTATAGCCATCTTCAATAAGAGAATAGGATTGTTTATTACTCCGCAAATATTGCCCAATATAGGTCCAATCATTAAATAGGTAAATCTCATCAAAATCTTGTAAATCATATTGAGCATAGTCCGTACAGTCTTTGGCCTCAAAGAAGACAAGACCTGTATAATTTAGCTTCCTCAATCTCTTCACTAAAAGCTCCCTATCACTAATGGTATCAAACAATAAAAGATGGCTATCTTCACAAAAATCTAAGTGACACATGGTAATCAATAGATGATAGACTGTGTGACAAATATATAACTTTTTCATTCTCCCCCATTCATTGAATATACTAAGTGGTTAACTTGTCCTATTCGCTGTGTTCTAGTTTTCCTTGTCTGATGCTAGTATCTGCTTTACCTACTATTACGAAATAAATGAGCGGAATAATAAAGATCAAGGAGGTATTTGCTTCGATCAATATCATTGAAAATACAAAAGCAAAAATCATTCCTATATAATCCTTTGATACTTTTAGCAATCGACTAAAGATCTGCAGGAGTTGCCCTATAAACGCAATAGTACCGACAATACCAAAATGGATCAAGTACACTAAGAAAGAATTATGGGCTGTCATGCCCTGCTCAAACTTACTAAGCAATCGAATCGGAGCCACCATTCCTTGTCCCAGAATAGGTTTCTCTAAGAAAATCTCGAAGCCCAATCTCCACTCACTAAAACGTCTAATATTGCTTCCATCAGTCATATAGGATTTTGCAAAGAACCTCTCTCGTAATTCATTCGGAATAAAAAAGAGAGAAAGGAGCAGAATGCCTATAAAAATCAAAAGTTGCTTGAAAGTAATACCTTTTTTGGTAATCAACTTATACAGTAGTACCAGAATAATCGGTACAACTGCTCCCCGAGAGCCCGTCATGATGATGGGAATACTAATCATGATCCAGACCAGCAGATAGATTTTTTGCCCCTCTAAAAATCGATAGAGGGCAATTAAATTCGGAATAATTAAATAGGCTGCTGTGAAGTTGATGTCATAGAACTGCTGGTCGTCAAAAAAGATACCATATCTCAAAAGATTATATTCTTCGTAGGGAAGTCTACGCTGAACGAGCATCACAACCGAGAAAATAAGGGCAGAAAGTAGATAGGATTTTGTCAACCATTCCACTTGCTCTTTCGAAAAGGAAACTGCTGTTACCAACAGTAAGGTCACAAGAATGAGACCATAGGCTTTTAAGGCGTCTACATCATAGGGGCGAGTAGCAGCTGATAATAAAACCATCAGGAGCGGTAGGCTATAAAGCACTAAGTCACTGCGTTTTAGATCAAATTTGAAGTGATTCACTGCAATATAAAGTGCCGCTACAACCACCGCTAAAAGGAGAAAGAGGTAATAGGCTCCTAGATGAAAAAATTTTGTTCTAGCTGCTATCAAGCCAACCATATTCAATGATAAGGCAAGTGTCACTATCCATGAAAGATATAGTGACCGATTCATCCAATATTTCATTCTAGCTCCCCCTTGTTAATAACGAATGACTATATGTCAAGCACCTTAACAGTCCATAACTCCTATGATGTACTGCTCTTAAAAATACTTTTTTGCTAATCCCTAATGAATGCTTATACTGATTATGATACCAATTTGGATATTTTTCGACAAAGCGGTCTACAAACTGGAAAATCGAGGCAGGATTCTCTCCTGATTTGATGGCATTTAAAACAGCTCCATATAAGACGATCTTAATCCCTAGGTGTTCCACTTCTTCTCGAAATTCGCTATCACAGTTTTCTTCAATAAAAGAAAAAGCGTCTAGCATATCGTGCACTGTACGAATAGAAACCGCATTAGATAGCGAATTTTGCCGTTGATAATAGTAATAAGTCGGTCTTCTTAATAGATTGATCTTCTGCGCCTGTAACAAAATAATAGGTACCAAGGCAGCATCTTCACAATTATATAAATGAGGTATGGATAACTTCTTGAGAAGTTCTGCTCGGATAACCATTGACCAAAGAGCTTGTGAAGCAAAAGCGATGATCTCTTTTTTACTAGAAGAATGGCTCAACTCCACAGGTAGAGCTACCTTTATGACACGCTTATCATGATAGAACTTATAGTGTTCACTTAGGACAACATCACTATCATGTTCAGTCAGGACTGTCATAGTATTTTCTAAAAAATCTAGTGTATACCAGTCATCTGAATCTAGGAATGCTACATAATCTCCTGTCACTAAGGAGATCCCAATATTTCGCGAATCTCCCGGACCAGAATTCGTCTCTTTCTCAATTATTCGATAAGATATAGAAGACTTCTCCAAATATTCAGAAGCTACCTTGACTGTATTATCTGAAGAAGCATCATCTACCACCAATAGTTCATAGACGGGATAGGTCTGCTCCAGAACTGACTGCAAACATCTCTCAATGGTCTCTTCGCTATTATAAGTTGGTATAACAACTGAAAATTTTACCATCTAAGTCCTCCCTACCTTTCCTATTGATTCAACAGCTCCACGTTTAAAGTAGCCGATTAACCAATACCGTAATCGTGCACTGAACGATAGTCGTTGACAATACGCCAATCGCTGCTCTATTTTCATATTGCTCAATTTATAGTGTCTCACTACTCCAAAATACTGGGTCAACAGACAACTTTCCAAAGCCTTACTTTGAATTTGATTCTTTTTCTCGTATTCTAGGAGCCTATCAATAATATACAGTTTATTTAGACCATTGATCCTATTTAAGCTATTAGCCATAATAGAATTAGCTCGACTACGATAAAGGTAAAATACATAGGGATAATATTTAACAAGTCCAGCCTTCATAAAAGCAGTAAAGGTAAATAGGACATCTTCATGCAGTAGACCGTCTAAAAAATGCAGATCATTCTCTCTTAGGAAAGAGTGCTTATACAAATTTGCCCATGCTTCTACTCTCACATTATTAGATACAGGTTCTAGAAGGTAATCTGCCATTACTAAGCCCGACATTTTCTCCTGCAATCTTGGATGGGAGAGACGCCTCTGAATACTTTTACTTGTAGAACTTTTTCCGTCAATAAGATAATAGTATTCTCCCAGAGCAATATCCACCTGATCCGCTTGAGCTCCACGTAATAATAATGCAATCTTAGCTGCTTCTACGACATCATCACTATCCACAAATAATACATAGTCCCCCTTAGCGACCTGCATCCCACTATTTCTAGCAGCTGATAGCCCTTGATTATGCTGATGGACAACTCTTGTCTTCTCAGCATAACGTGCTGAATAAGAAACTATGATACTTTCGCTAGAATCTGTTGAACCATCATTGACAAGAATCACCTCATACTGGATAGTATCATCAAGTTGATACACACTATCCAGACATTGGGAGAGGTAATCTTCCACATTATAAATGGGTATGATAATGCTTAGTTCCATTCCATCTCCTCTTTGATAACCATTCGTTCTGGAGCTGTTAATAACAGTTGCTTCTTCTCTTCTGCTGTCAAATGGTCGACATTAAATCCATATTTCTCTACATAAGCAGACGAGTCTGAAATCGGTTTGATGATTCGAGCAGGATTTCCTGCAACGATAACATTATCTGGAATGCTTTTGGTGATGACGCTACCTGCACCAATGATAACATTGGAACCAACCCTTACTCCCGGTAGAAGAATGGCTCTAGCACCGATAAAGGTATTGGAGCCTATTTTTATCTTACCAAAAGTATCTGTATAAGCTGCATCTAGCTTACAAATACTATTGTCATGGGTAATCAACTGCACTTCAGTCGAAATGGTGACATCATCCCCTATTTCAATCAGGTAGCTCTCTGGCGTGGTGATATCAGAATAAATCTTACTATTTTTGCCAATAAGCATTCCCTTTTTTCTAAAATAATGGTTTAGTATCTCTGGGTCTCTTCCCAAAAGTACATATTTTATTTTTGTCAATAAATATTTTAAGTTCATCATTCTACTGCTTTGCTTCTGAGTAATTTCTCAAAAATAAGGGCACGTAGTTGAGGGGGTACCAGAGCAACTACCACCTGAATAGCAACTGTCTTATAGTAGTCGAATCGACTAATAAATCCAGTCTCTAGGATCTTTCTACGGCCATCACAATATTTTTTCAAATAGGCCAGACCGCCGCGTCTTTCAATCATACCAGCGCCTGTCCGAACATCCACCAGATACTCATCAATGTTCATTCCCTTAGCACCCGAGAGTAACATTCTGACCCAGAGCATATCATCCTCCATCAAGGGCGCATCCTCATAGTTTCCAGCTTTCAAGACACTACTTTTCTTAAACATCACCGTTACATGATTAAAGGCACTCCGACTTTTCTGATAGCGCATAATCTCATCATGATTTAGTGGAACCTTACGAACTGCATTGGGATGCTGAGGATCTGTATCAAACTCTCGAATATGACTACCACAGATATCTAGATCCGGATCCCTCTCAAAACAAGCGATCTGCTTCTCGAATCGTTCTTTACCTGCAATATCATCTGTATCCATCCGCGCAACCAATTCATAACGACAATGTAGCATCCCCTCTCTTAGCGCCAGACCTAGACCAACATTTTTCTCCAAAGGCACTCGCTTGATTAAGCCTGGGTATCGTTCTTGATAGGAATCCAACACTTGATAGAGTTCTTGAGAAAGTGGGCCATCTTCAACAATGACCCATTCTGCTGCCGGCCTTGTTTGACTTAATAGACTGTCAAAACACTCCTGCAAATAAAGAGGGTTTTCTTTGACGTATAACGAGAGTAAGACACTAAACTTTTTATCTACTTCCCCTATCATACATTTCCTTTCACACTCGCTACGATCTCTTTTAGATTGTCTGTAATATATGCCACATCCTCATCACTCAATTGGGTGTGAAGGGGCAAGGTGAGAGTCCGTTCAAAATAGTGATATGCATTGGGATAGTTCTGAATGTCAAATCCCATGTTGGCATAGGCTGTCAAAAGCGGTAATGGCTTATAATGCACATTGCAGGCGATACCGGCTTCCGCCATTTTCTCAATGACTTGGTTGCGCTCTTCTATCGTAATACCTTCAATATGGGTAATGTAGAGGTGCATAGAAGAGGTGTAGTCCGTGTGGATATGCTGCAAGGAATGGATCAGTGTGCCTTCAAATGCCTGATGATAGGCTGCGACAATTTCCGCTCGCCGTGCCAGCAATTCTTTGTAGCGTTTCAATTGAACGAGACCAATGGACGCCATAATATCGGTCATATTGCATTTAAATCCTGGAATGACAATATCATACTCCCATGACCCCAACTTGGTCTTTGCCAAAGCGTCTTTCGTCTGTCCATGCAGCGAGAAGATTTGAAATTGCCGATACAAGTCTTCATCATCCAAGTTAGGATGAGATTTCCATGTTACTGCTCCACCTTCTGCCGTTGTCAAATTTTTTACAGCATGGAAAGAAAAAGCCGTAAAGTCTGCGACATTTCCAATTTTTCTCCCCTTATAGGAAGCACCCAAAGCATGGGCGCTGTCTGACAATACAACAATCCGCCCAAAGACTTCTTGGAGGGGAGAGGCTGCTACAAATTTAGAACGATGGTTCTCTACAATCTCATAGATCCGATCATGGTCACAGGGAATCCCTGCTAATTCAACCGGAATAATGACTTTGGTCTTATCCGTAATTGCTCTTTCTACCGCAGCATAATCCATTTCAAAATGATCTGCTTGAATATCGACAATCACAGGGGTTGCACCGACATGTTCAATAACACTACATGATGCCGTGTAGGTCATGGCAGGAACAATGACCTCATCTCCATGCCCCACCCCTAGCACGCGCAATACCAACTCCAAGGCTGCAGTAGCTGAATTTAGGCAGACTGTTTTATTGGTCTCGGTATAGTCTGATAATGCTTGTTCAAATTGTTTGGTCTTTGGTCCAGTTGTAATCCAACCTGAACGAAGGGTATCTACAACCTCTGCAATTTCTTCCTCTGTAATATCAGGAGGAGAAAAGGGAATATTTTTCTTTTTCATTATTGATCTCACTTTACTACTTTAACGACTGTCTGCACCATAATCCGAAGATCATTCCAAAATGAAAAGGTGCGAATATAGTCTAAGTTATACACCATCTTAGCAGGCAGTACTTTCTGCACATAGGCCTCATCAGCAGTCATCCCCAGCGCCATGTATTTTTCCATCAGCCTATCTTCGTCTTTATAGGCAATACTAGCTGGTGATGTAATGCCTGCTGGCAATAGCAAGGTCGCATTCATTTCATCAGTGTAACAGTTCGTATATTTTTCAACCTCTGGTCTCACGCCTACAAAGCTCATGTCTCCTGCCAGTACATTCAACAATTGTGGAATTTCATCTAAGCGATACTTGCGAATCAAACTTCCTACTCGCGTGATACGGCTATCATTTCCAACCGTCACCAAGCTACCTTTTTTATCGGCATCTGCTACCATTGTCCGAAATTTATAGATTCTGAATTTTCTTCCATGTTGGGTTATTCGCTCTTGGCGATAGAAAACAGGTCCCGAACTATCTAATTTGATCCAAATAGCAAAAAACAATAATAGGGGTGAAAATAGGATGATGAGGATCAGAGCCATCACCCTATCAAAGACATATTTGCAAGCCAAATCAACTGTTTTACTTGCAAGAATTGCTCGATAAGGTGCCAGCACGTCCTTTTCATCACTATCCATCAAGATCTCCTTATTCATTCTTACTCCTGTTTTGCAAATTCTAGCAATCTGTTTTTTAGCGTTTCAGAATCATCATCCAACAAGGTGCTGATAAATTCTTCAATTTCTTCTGGTTTTCGATAGGCGACACGTCCCACAAAAATCTTTTCATAGATTTGCTCTGTCGTGCGTTCCTTGGTCGCTAGAAGCTCCTCATATAGCTTTTCTCCTGGTCGAATACCACTTTCAACAATGCCAATCTCTTCTTCTGAATAACCGCTGAGCGAGATAATCTTTTTAGCAAGGTCGAGAATTTTAACAGGCTCTCCCATGTCTAAAATGAAAATTTCCCCACCGCTCATCAAGGCTCCTGCCTGAATGACCAAGCGACTAGCTTCTGGAATGGTCATGAAAAAGCGGGTCATGCGAAAATCGGTCACCGTTACTGGACCGCCCTTGGCAATTTGTTCTTTAAACAGTGGTACAACGCTACCACGGCTTCCCAAGACATTCCCAAAACGAACAGCAGCAAAGCTGGTTTTGCCAGGCTCGTTAAGACTGGTGACGATCATTTCTGCCACTCGTTTGGTTGCTCCCATGATATTGGGTGGATTCACAGCCTTGTCTGTTGAAATCATGACAAATTTTTCAACACCGTATTCCTTGGCTGCTTCCGCCACATTCTTTGTCCCGTAAATATTATTCTTAACAGCTTCTTTGGGATTATACTCCATCAAGGGTACATGCTTATGCGCTGCCGCATGATAGACCCTGTCTGGGTGATACTGCGCCATAATTTGGAAAATCCGCTCCCTATCCTGAATATCTGCAATAATAGGAATGATTTCAATATTATTCCGGTAGCTCATTGACAATTCTTTATGGATGAGGTAGATGGAATTTTCTCCATGTCCCAGAAGCAACATTCTTGCAGGCGAAAAACGAATCAGCTGACGGCAGAGCTCTGAACCAATCGAGCCTCCTGCTCCTGTCACCAAGATCGTTTTGCCCTGAATATTGGAGTAAAGACTGGATTGATCCAGCTCGACTTCTTGACGTCCCAGCAAATCAACAATATCAATTTCACGCAATTTGCTGACGCTCACTTGACCCGATAGAATATCCTCCTGTTTCGGAATAGAATAAACCTTGACCCTTGTTTGTTTACAAATATCGTAGACCCGTGCATATTCGTCCGAATTCAAGGATGGAATGGCGATCACGATTTGCTCGATTTCATAATTCTTGACAATCTCTGGGATTCGTTCCTCTGAACCGAGTACACGAACACCATGTAGTAGGGTTTGCCACTTGACTGGATCTTTATCGACAATACCGATAACATCCATATCTTTAAAGGAACGAATGGCTGTTTTTAAGAATAAATCAGCCCCCTGTCCTGCTCCGACCACCAGTGTTCTTTTAGCCTTGGCGGACTTGTGACCTAATAGATTCATATCCTTAAATTCATAAGTCATCCGCCAGATCAACCGTGAAGCACCAATTAGTAATAGAGAAAAAATATAGCTAAGCAAAATAAAGCGATAGCTAAAGACAATTCTTTGACTAAAGATAACAACTACTGAAACGACATAGCTCAACAAGAGATTCTTTGCCATCTGCCAGAGTGCAATGTAATCTGTAAAACGATTTAGGATGGAATAGACATGTGTCGCATAACCACATATAAGATAGACCAACCAAATCGCCGTCAAGAACACCAACATTCGTTGTAAAGATAGATCGATATAATTATCTAGGAAAAACTGGGTGATAAAACCACTCATATAGATAATTAGGGCATCTACCATAATTAAAATAAAACGTTTTTGACCACGTGTCAATTTGTATTCCCCCTCTTACAGTTTCAGGACATTCACAAAGATACGAGGGCGTTAAGCAACTCCTAGACAAAATAGGCAATTGAAGCAGGGTGGCTTGCACCCAATGAGATTGATCTTTTTGTCAGTGAGTTGTAGCCCGAGTTCAATTAAACAAGATACAGGGCGTTTGACACGAGTTGCACTCGTGTTATTTCCCACCTTCCACAATCTATTCCCAGACTGTGGAAGCAACTCCTAGACAAAATAGGCAACTGAAGCAGGGTGTATTGCACCCAATGAGATTTATCCCTAAAGGGAGCCATAGTAGGTCTGGTCGATTTCCTTACTTTTAAATGAATCGCTTTCAATTTTCACCTTGGAGAGATGCATTCATTGCTTTCTACATATAACGAGTTAAACTTTCCCGCTATTAAAAGAAGGGAAAGTCTAACTTGAACATCCATCTATCTGCTCACACACCTAGTATCTAGTTGCCTGCCATCACGTCTTGAATAGCTGCCTTGGCTGCATTCAAACTTTCCTGATCAACTTCCATCATGTAGAGGGTCGCATCAGGCATGGCATAAGAAGGCAAGCCCATAACACCCGTTCCAGTTAAAGCTTGAGAAGTGACGTTGTAACTTCCGCCAGATTCCAATTGACCATTGATTAAGGTAACCATGGTTTCAAGACTCATATTGGTTTGAACAGAATCTTGAATACCGTTTAGAATCTCATTGTAGTTTTTCAAGACGGCTGGTGAACTTAATTTCTTAATCAAGCCTGCAATCACCTTCTCTTGGTTCTTACCGCGATCATTATCGCCACCTTGTAAAGAATAGCGCTCGCGTACAAATTCCAATGCTTGATTAGAATTGAGATGTACTTCTCCCACTGGGAAGAATGTGCCATCATAGCCTGTAAATTCTTGGTCATTGGTAACATCTACTCCTCCAACCACGTCAATGAGTTTTAGAAAGGAGGTAAAGTTCAAACGAACATAATAGTTTGTCTTAATGTCATAGAGATTTTCAAGCGTATGAATGGAGGCTTCAACTCCATAGATACCTGCATGTGTCAGCTTGTCATTCTGATTATTGCCACCATCTGCGATTGGAACATAGGCATCACGCGGGGTGGTTGTCAACAAGACCTTCTTGGTCTTGAGGTTAACTGTCATAATGATGTTAACATCTGAACGAGAAACAGAAGAAATGGGACCGTAAGTATCAATACCACTGACATAAATATTGAACGCGTCACCACTAATCTCTGTACCTTGGACGCTTTCTACCTTTTTGCTCACTTTAAAGGTGTACAGTTTTTTTATTTTTGAAGCATCATAATCTGCGATAATGTCCTCAAAGACACTGTTTAAAACAATCGCTTTTGCCTCTTTATTCATCAATGCTTGATAGGCTGCTAAATAAGATGGGGCAGCGTCTACTGTCAGAGATACTTGCTTCTCTTTCTGGAGACTTTCTGTTAGCTTGGTAATATTTTCAGCATCTGTTCCAGTCGGTGCTAGGACATTCGTTACCTGACTAATATCGGTAATGTCACTATCCGCAAGTACAATGACACTCATTTCATATTCTGAATATTTAGCAGTTGAATTGAGCTTATCAGAGAAGCTCGTTACTTCTCGGATCGCAAACAAGATTGTCCCGCTCATTAGAATAGATAGAATCAAAAATATCAATGTGAAGCGTGGGGCTTTCTTTTTAAGGGATAGTCCACCCAATAGCAAGACAGCAAAACCTAAAATAGCCGGCACTATGATATTCAAATTGCGAAAAGCCAGTAGATGGTAACGATAAATTGCAAACAAAATAAGCACCGTCATGACCGTGAAAATCGCTGCAAGCACACGATTCACTATGCTAAGTTTTCCACCCTGCTGTTTTTCTTTGTATCTTGTTGTTCTTCGCGAACGCTGTTCCATTTTTTTACCTCCAAACTGGTCTTATCACTACTATTCAGTATAGCACATTTTTTCTTTTGTCCATCTACAAAACAAGGGGTTTTCCTTAATTGCTATTGAAACCTTTTGTATTTTATCATATTTTACCGTGGTTTGCCACTATTTACTGCTTATTTTATACCAATGCCTCACAGAGAGATCCGAAAACTTCTTTCATAGGACTTCCTCTCCTAAAGAGGCTATCCTAGTGTCCATTACTGTACCAGACAATATATTGATCATCTTGGGCTATCAATTCTATTTTGGGATTTTCTGAAATATTTTCAGAAAGAAGTGTCACTGTATAGCCATTGTCTACTCGCTCCATGTCGTATACTTGTTCATCTAGCATGAACCAGACATGCTGATATGTAGGATTTGTCTGCCAGTCAATCTTCGCCAAGGCCTTTCCTTTCTCTATCCTGATGTCATTGGTAGGCAAGGGCAATCTTGTTGTAGACGCATCTGTATAGCTAATAGAAGAAAGTGGCGGATTCATAGCTAATTGTTTCATCTTATCATACTGGAAGTAGTCGTTTGAGAATGTATATTCAGCAACTTCCAGAATCACCATATCTGGCCTAAAGATATTGTAGTAATAAGGAAAGTTCAAAATATTTTGATAATCATGAACAGCGATATATTCACCGAAAGCATTCGCTAGATATTTATAGCCGAATTTATTCATATAGCTCCCCTGAAACATGAGAACCCGTGGAAACTCTTTGTTACTGTGTGATAGATTTTGATAGTAGGCAAAAGCCTGATAAGCCGGATCTAACTGTAACTCATCTTTGAACAGTTCTGTTTTACTTGTTACAATATCTTGGATAGGGAGCCGAATAATCGGAACCGATTCATGGATAGGAAATTGCGAAACAGGTAAGGAGCTTTCCAACTGACTGGATACTTCAAAATCTTTCAGTTGATTCATCTGTACACTCGGAAAGTCCTGTTTTACTTCAGATAAAATAGCGTTCGTTCCATAGAAAGCCCCTAGGTCATTCCAATGATTGGCGTCATATTTTTGATTGAAGACGACATTGCCTCGTTCCGTTTCTTTCCGCAGAGTGATAGTATTGTCTACATAGCAAACCTTTCGCTGATCAAGAGCAGCCAGAAAATTTTCTACCCAATCGCGATTATAGTCAATACCAGCAGGAATGTATTCTGGTAATACAGCAGGTTTGGCTGGATTTAAGACAAATAAGAAAGGAATGTTTCTTTCTTCACAGTACTCTTGAATACTTTTCACCATGTTGGCGAACTGCTCATGGTAGTCATCATATTGATAGGCAGGTGTCGTCAGACCAGCGCCAAAGACATAGCCTTCTTTTCCATATCGATAGCTTGGATGAACCATTTTCCCAAACAAGCCATCATTCAAAATCGTATAGGCTAAAATCATTTCATCGCGAAAACCAATTCGGTCATTTACATATTCTTCTATATTATGGGTAAGATCTGCTTCACTATCTTTCAGTAATTCTTGTGAAAATGAATTTTCAGCTAACATTCGGTTATCAATCTCGGAGGAGATATGGGGAGCCGAACGAAAGGTGACGACCGGGATGAGTATGATGAGTGAGAATACAATGATCGTCAGAATTTTTATAATTTTCATCAATATCTCCGCTTCTTTTAATATTGGAAATAGATAAATGGACTATAAGTAGAATTTATCATGAATAGGATAGCCACGATAAAAATAGCAAGTAAGATGCACTCTTGAAGTAAATAACCAACGGTTGTAGAACGAAGAGCTGTGTAAGATTTTTTCACTTTCTCAGAGCCCAATAAAGTTGCACCTACTATACCGATCACAGTAAGTGAAATAATCTTGAAGTCGTAGTAATACTGCCATGTATAAGCGATTGGCTGACTCACTCCCTTTCCAACGACCGCTTTCAAAACCGTTGCGACATCAGAAAGATTTTGAAATCTGAAGAATTGCCACGAAAGGAGAATGATGACCATTGTCACAATGTATTTGACCGCAGCTGGCGCTTTTTGGACATACTTATGATCGTGAGTAAGGCGCTCAATGACTACAAACAGGGCATTGATGCCTCCCCAGAGAATGTAGTTCCAGCCCGCTCCATGCCAAATACCGGTAACAGCAAAGACAATGGCTAGATTGTAGAGCGTTCTTTGCTGCCCCTTACGGCTTCCACCTAGTGAAATGTAGATGTACTCCTTAAACCATGTTCCTAATGAAATATGCCAACGTCTCCAAAATTCAGAAATGGATAGGGAGCGATAAGGGAAGTTGAAATTCTCTTTACATTCAAAGCCGAAGAGTTTAACGAGACCAATGGCAATATCAGAATAGCCCGCAAAATCGTAATAAATTTGCAGCATGTAGAGCAAGAGGGTGCCAAATGCTGTCAGCTGATCCATGGAATGAATAGAAATTTGAGCCAAGCAAGCACCGAAAGTATCTGCTAGTATAACTTTTTTAGCAAAGCCAATCATGATCCGATTAAGACCTTCGGTAATGGAGGTCAAGGACATGCGACTCTGTCCAATCTGCCCTTGAAACTCTTTCCATAAAATAGTCGGCCCCGAAATTACTTTTGGGAAAAAGGAAAGGTACAAAAGACAGTCCAGAAAACTCCCTGCTGTTGCCTGTCCTCTGTATATATCTGTCAAATAGGAAATACTAGAAAAAGTAATGAAAGATATTCCTAAAGGAGCCAGCAAGGACTTAAAGGGAAGCTGATCACCGAATAGACTGTTCCAAGACTGAATCAGAAAATTGGAATAATTGAAATAAATCAAGGGGAAGGTCACTAGGACTATCCCAATCCATAATGGAAAGAAACTTAGATATAGCCTCTTTTGGTTCGTGGGAGATTGATAAAGGGTCAGATAGAGACCTTTTGCTCTGCTAGTTGCAATCCATACACCCATTACATAGACGACAACGATGTAAAAGAATAGGCGAAAGACATTATCGAATGACGACCACATGTAAAAAACAAAGCTACTTCCTATCAGAAACAACTGATTGAGCAATCGGATGTTTGGTAGGAGGCGCAAGCCCTTGATCGAAAGGATGGCATTTGTGAACATGTAGCCCATAATAGCGAGCGGGAAGAAAACGAACAAAAATATTTGTGTTGAAAACAGCATGTTAAAGCCTCAATAAATGATTAAATAATAGTCTACGATACACTATTGAATGTACCCAATTTATTATGACAGTTACCGCATTAAATGTCAAGTCTATTATAGCATTTTCTTATAACCAAAGCAGGAGGATAGGTGTCACGAGTACCACTCCTTTTGTCTCCAGCCTCTCCCTAGACTACTGAAGCAACTAAGGTAGGAAGAGAAAGTCCTGCTTCCTAGTGAGTTCCGCACAAGGCAACTAGACTGGCACGCTGACGAGTCAGAGCCCCAGAGAGTTTGCTCCGCAAACTTCTATTTCTCACTTCAAAATAGCTCTTGCTGTAAGCTGCTGAAACGGAAGCCCTGCGCTCTCTTTTGCATTGCGCTAGACCTAGACAGGCTTATTTTAATCCAAGGCCTTTATTTCCAAAATCATATCGCGGATTTGAGCGGCTAGTTCAAAGTCTAAGAGACCCGCTGCTTCCTGCATTTGCGCTTCTAATTTCTTCACCATATCACGGCGCTCTTGCTTGTTGAGGCTTTCAATATCCACCTTTTCTTCCTTATCCGGAAGGACTGCTTTTGTCACGCTAATCAAGTCGCGGATTTCTTTCTTGATGGTCTGCGGAATAATACCGTGTTTTTCATTGTATTCCATCTGAATCTGACGACGACGAGCGGTCTCATCCATAGCCCGCTGCATTGAGTCGGTGACTTTATCTGCATACATAATCACGTGGCCTTCGCTATTGCGGGCTGCCCGTCCAATGGTCTGAATCAAGCCGCGTTCGTTGCGCAGGAAGCCCTCCTTGTCTGCATCCAGAATAGCCACTAGGCTCACTTCTGGCACATCAATGCCCTCCCGTAAGAGGTTGATTCCGATAAGAACATCAAAGACGCCTAAACGGAGATCCCGAATAATCTCTGTCCGCTCCAAGGTCTTGATGTCACTGTGCATATACTTGACCTTGACTCCCATTTCTTTGAGATAGTCTGTCAAATCTTCTGCCATTTTCTTGGTCAAGGTGGTGATAAAGGTTCGCTCTCCCTTTTCTACGCGAGCGTTAATCTCACCTAGCAGGTCATCCATCTGTCCCATGGTAGGACGAACTTCAACTTCAGGATCTAGAAGCCCTGTCGGACGGATAATCTGCTCGACAATCGTATCTGTCTGTTCTGCTTCATAGTCTCCCGGTGTCGCAGACACATAAACAATTTGATGAACATGGCTTTCAAATTCCTCACGGCGCAGCGGTCTATTATCCAAGGCACTCGGCAGGCGGAAACCGTAATTAACTAGCATCTCTTTACGCGAACGGTCACCGTTATACATCCCTTTGATTTGCCCCATTGTCATGTGGCTCTCATCAATCATGATTAGGAAATCTTCTGGAAAGAAGTCAAGCAGGGTGTAAGGTGGCTCACCCTCACTCCGCCCGTCCATGTGGCGAGAATAATTTTCGACCCCATTGGTGTAGCCCATTTCCCGTAGCATTTCAATGTCATATTCTGTCCGCTGTTTGAGGCGCTGGGCTTCGAGAAGTTTCCCCTCTTGTTCAAAGATCGCCAGTTGTTCCGCCAACTCTGCCTGAATCTTGCTAATGGCTGTTTCCATATAGTCATCACTGGTCACAAAGTGGGTCGCTGGGAAAATCGCCAAGTGATCCACTTCTCCTAAAACGTGACCTGTCAAGGCCTCAATTTCTCGGATCCGATCGATTTCGTCACCGAAAAATTCCACTCGAAAGGCATGCTCATCCCGACTGGCTGGGAAAATCTCTACCACATCACCACGGACACGGAAGCGCCCCCGCTGAAAATCAATGTCGTTGCGTTCAAACTGGATATCAACGAGATCATTGAGCAGTTTGTCCCGTGAAATCTCGAGACCCGGTCGTAGGCTGACTACGCTATCTGCATACTCCTTGGGCGAACCCAAACCGTAGATACAAGACACTGAAGCCACCACTATTACATCATTGCGCTCGAGAAGGGCAGATGTCGCTGAGTGGCGGAGTTTGTCAATCTCATCATTGACCGAACTATCCTTTTCGATATAGGTATCGCTTGACGGTACATAGGCTTCTGGCTGGTAATAATCATAGTAGGATACGAAATACTCCACCGCATTTTCAGGGAAAAATTCCTTAAATTCACCGTACAGTTGCCCCGCCAGTGTCTTGTTGTGGGCAATGACAAGAGTAGGCTTGTTGACCCGAGCAATCACTTGGCTCATGGTGTAGGTCTTACCTGTTCCTGTTGCTCCTAGTAAGATCTGGGCCTTTTCGCCCCCCTCGATATTATCGACCAAGGTTTCAATCGCCTCTGGCTGATCTCCAGATGGCTGATACTTTGATACTAATTTAAATTGATTAGTTGTTTTTCGATCAATCATACTATACCTCGCTCTTCTATTCTATCACAAATCATACAGAAAGCCGATTTGGAAATATGGATCGTCAACGTACACAAGAAATCAACCTGCTTCAACTATCGGGAGATACAGTCATTTAATTTATATTTTTATTACTTCGTTAACTCGTCTTGTATAATTGAACTTGGGCTACAACTAAACGAGAGCTTGCTCCGCAAACTTCTATTTCCCTCCTCTAAAGGGAGCCATACCTGTAACCAGTTAATACTCTATAAAACTGGAACAGCTACGTCTCTTTTTTGCACAGCCCGTAGCCAAAATTTAATTCCCAACAAATCTAGTGTTTTTATTCTTTCAAATATTAACAGTCCCTCCCCTGACTGTTATAGTTATTGATTTTTAAAATAGTACAAAAGAGATTCATTTACTGTTTTGCATGTTTTTAAAAGTTCTGTGATTGCTCTCTTCAGATTTGCCCAAGCTTTCTCAATGGGATTTAATTCTGGTGAATAAGGTGGAAGAGG